>NZ_ARPN01000008.1:0-4581 GCF_054966645.1 Pseudoalteromonas sp. SANK 73390 | reverse complement strand
AGTTCAGCTAAACGGTGGCGCACATCTACATAGGTGTTGTCGTTGCTGAGTTTGCGCCGTATATCGGTTTCTGTTACCGAGTGCCAGCCGTGGGCAAATTTTGATTGCATGGTGCCGTCATGGCTGTGCAGCGGTACGTTGCTGGCATCAAACGGCTCGCCGTTTTGGCGGGCTGCGACTTCGGCTTTGAGGCGTTTAATACGCCCTTGGTTTTGGCTCCATTCCCAGTTTTTACCCACGGTACACCTCCGCATAACAGCGCTCGGTAATGTGGCCTAGGCGGTTCATCCAGCCGCGTAGGTTGGGCTGTTGGGTTGGGTCGTCTAAACAAATGCGGGCGTAGCGGTAGCCACGGCGGCTGATTAATTGGCTAATAAATAGGTTAGGCAAAATAGCGTGGCACTTTTTAAGAGTGCGCGAGCCAAATACGCCGTCTACATCAGCGCCTGCGGTGCGCTGTACTATGCGCGTCATGCCGTTTATGCCGTGATTAACGGTGCCATCAAATAGCATGAGTGCAACACCGCTGTTTAGCTCGTCGCAGTGCATTGGCTCCCAGTAATCTCGATAATAAAGCCTAATTGCATGGCTTATTTTTAAATTAGCAATATCGGTTTTGGGGTAGGCCCGTTGGCTAATACCGTATTTAGTTAGGCCGCCACGGTCAGACGCCACGTTATTTAGGCCGGCGTCATCTCTAAGGCCGCCCTCTAAATATAAAATTGTTAACACACTGCGGCAAAACGCATCGCTGTAGCCTGTGAGTGCCGCTTTAATTTCGGGTGTTTGTCTGTAATGGTCGAGCTGTTGTTGAGTGAGCATAGCTGTCGGCTCCGTTGTGTTTGTTAACAGAATGCCGACGCGTGCGAGGGATGTATTTTAACCTGGGTTAAAAAATATGAATCTATTTATAAAATTATTTTGCAAAACCCTTTTGTAAACACTATACAAAAGATTAACAAAAGTGTTATCTTTTGGTTAATGGAGTTATTTTATAGAGCAGAAAAGGAAAATTAAAACGCGTCTTTTTTCTTTTTAGCTTGGTCATTGTACTTATATTTGTTGTAGAGGCTGCAAAATGACAAAACAGCTAGTGAACCTTTCTTTAGAAAATTGCCGCAATGTAGTTGGTGGCAACGGCAGCGGTAATAATCCGATAAACCCACCTAACACCTATAGTGCAGGCGGCGGAACTGAGCCTTTAAATACAGGCGGTGGTGATGGCAGTGAGCCATTCAGTATATTTAGTGCTGGCGCCGGTGACGGCATCGAACCTGTGGCTTTTTAACCTAGTTTAAAAGAGCTTTAGTCATTTAATGTTATGCTGTGTTTTCTTGTAAAACACATTGAGGAAATTGGATGAAAACTCACAAGTTAGATAATAAAAAGCTGCCTGTATATGTATTGAATAAAGTAGTTGGTGCGTCAGGCGGTGGAGCTGGAGATGGTGCCGAGCCACAACAGAGAGGCGTCACAGCTCTTGTGTTTGAACCAGGGAAACTAACAAAAAAAGTAGGCGGATGAGTTTGCAATGAACGCAATTATGATAGCTATCGGATGGACCGTGATAGTAAGCAAAGTACTGGCGCTTATAGCGCTGGTATTTTTTTCAAAACACAACGGCAAGCAAATGTTGGTTGGTAAACCAACTTTAGACATTCGAGAACAGGTTGAACATTCATTGTTTGTTATGGTTGTTTTAGCTTGTATTTTTCATTTTTTTGGGCGTATTGCAGGTGATGCTATTCTATCTGCGGATATGGGAGTGATCAGTAAAAGGCAATTGTACTACTTCTTTTTTAGCTTGCATGAGTTGTTGTTTGTTGCTGCTGTAGTTCACTGGCACAATATCAAACGTTGTGAGTTTGCTAAAATTACGCGCTATATATGCTATCTCTCAGCGATGACTGTTTGCCTTCAGTTATTTAGGTATGTAGATCGAGTGATATTAGAAGCAAACTTTTTGGAATACGTTTATCGCTTTGGTATTACTACATCCAATACAGTTGCAGCATTACTAATACTCGTATATCCAGTATCTCGTATCGTGCGATTTGTACCAAATAGTAAGTGGAGCTAGGCTATGATGAGCTTTAGTTGGTTTATTTTATTGAATATATTGATAGTCTTATTATGGATTGTATATCTCTCATTCAGAATCTACCGCTCAAAGTTCAAAACTAAATCTTTAGATCTAGTAGATAACATACAAAATGTTGTCACTCTGCCATTGCGTGTGCATGAGAAAACGCATGTTTTAGAAGAAAGTAGTAAGCTACTAGTCCATAGTAAATATTTGAGTGAGTTTGTTTTTGAGGGAGTGAGTCAAGAAACACTTTTGATACTGACAGCTAATTTTAAGAAAGAGCGAGAGGCTTGCATAGAAAAATTGGCTAGGTACGGCCTTTTAAACCCAACCCAAGAAAAGAAAAAGCTACTGAGTAAAGGTTAGCTGCTTTCACGCGTTAATTTTGCAATATCAGAAATTGTCGTTGCACTTATTTTCCCTGTTAATTCCGTCTTAGCAATAATCTCGGTCGCCTTTAATATAAGATTGAAGTTTTCAATTGCGTCCAGCTTTCCTTCTTGTAAAACTTCCTCGCTTTTCAACTCATACACAGTTTTAATTGCTTCAGAAGCAGCATGAACTGCAACTTCTACAGCTCTACTAGCGCTTATATTATCATGTGATACTTCAGCACTATTATCAACAATAGATAGGGGCTGTCTTTCACCTACAACTACATATTGAATATCAACACCAGCAGCTGCCAACATTGATAGTTGAACAGCCGTAGGAGACGACTTGTCTTTTTCCCAGTCAACTAATGTCCGTCTTTTAGCACCAGCCAAAGCAGCAAAGTCATCCTGATTTAGTTGAAGCTTTTCACGTTCTTTTTTTAGCCTAGCACCAATCATGTGCAGAAATCCGCCCATAAATATTGACATGCGCAGAAATCTGCACAATAATCAACTCAACATTAACAAAACCCTTTTCAAAATCGCCCGCAAAAGCTTTTGAAAAGGGTTGCAACCAATAGGTAATTTACTATGAATGCAGATAAAAGAAAACAGGCCATCAAAAAGAAAGGCTATACACTCAAACAAGTTGCTGATGCTTTGGGCAAATCTATCTCTACAGTATCCAACGTAGTTAGTGGACGTTATTACTCCGAAACGATAGCAAAGGCGTTAGCCAAACTGGTTGGTGAACCTGTCGAAGTATTCTTTGCTGATTGTGAAGCATATACAAACCCAGCCGATCCAGTTGTGGTTCGCGGTGAAGCCCGTGAACAAAAAGTCGCTGAACTTCGCCAATTATTCGCTGTTGCATCATAGGAGCCTTATCATGAACTTATCACCCAATAAACAAGCCAAGATAACCGCAGCAAAGGTAGTCGCTACTTTAATGGCTGCTGGTCGCAGAGCTAATGGCAAGTCGATAATGCTGCCAAGCGTCGCACACTCAATTGCGGCTGCGAACGTTGTGCCAAGTGATTGCGCCACTCATTTAGCAGCAGCAGAGCACTCTGGTTCACCTGAGGGTCTTGCTCCATCTCGTCAATCGAAAGATCAAGAGTAGGCACCATGGCTTCTGCAAGACTCGGAGTAAGCACCATGGCCAACGCTGTAATGAAGGAGTTTATAGCGGCAACTGAATCAAAGAGTGTATCTACAGATTGGTTAAGGTCATTGTTCATGTTTATTCCTAGTTCTCTCGTTTGTTTATGTGTTAGCACGGTTAAAGGATTTTATGATGTGCCACCCAAGTTATCTTTTAAACACAGCATAATCCCGAGAGTTGCAAACGTCATGGCAAATCTACTGGCAATTTTTGCCAGCACTTTTGCCAGCCCAAAACAGGAACAAATAAATATAAAAGGTGGCAGTACATGTTAACTAAGCAATCCCTTGCGGAGACCAGTATGTTAAAAAGTGACGATGCACCCAAGTGTGATCTGACATTCGCTTTGCTAGCTGCGTTAAAGCGCGCTGTAGACAATGGGCCATTTTCTCGCCCTATGGTTATTGAGCGTATGAACGAAGCCCTTGGCGGTGAAAAGATGATCACCAAAGATATTTTTAGTAAGTGGTTTAGTGCCAGCGCACCAACCAAAATGCCCGCGGAATATTTACCCGCATTTTGTTGGGCAACGCAATCAATAGAGCCATTTGTAGCGCTGTTAGCGCCGTTAGATTTTAGCCCCGTTGATGGCCGAGGGCTATCAATGGTTAGTGCGGCAGAGTTGGCGTTAAAAGCACAGCAAATGTTGCAGCAGTCTGAATCTATGTTTGCGCAAATATTAGAGCAAGCCACACAGCCTTCATTACAGCGATCCGCTGACATAACCCAACTCAACAAATAACGAGGCCAATTATGAACACTATCAAAGACCAAGTTGCGCCCAAAACACAGCACAGCGCACAAAAAACAAACGCATGGCAAACGGTTTGCCCTGCCTATGCAGCTAAACGATTGATGAGTGCGAGCGAGCTATCAGCATTAGCGGCTAAATCATTTGGGGGTGTGGCATGAGCATTATTTTAAAACACATTACAGCAGGCAGTGTTACGCAAATG
>NZ_ARPN01000007.1:0-61989 GCF_054966645.1 Pseudoalteromonas sp. SANK 73390 | reverse complement strand
AGTCTAATAGTCCCTCAGCAGCAGCTAAACCTGTTTATTTCACCTTGCGCAAATGGAATGAAAAACCAACTTTATTAAAACATTGGTCATTCTAGCTAGTTAATTCTTCGCCGTAAGCATTTTGCATAACGCACTATTTACTAGCATTCATTTGTTCAATGAATCTATTTGAGTCAGCTATAGAGCGATTCATATCATCAATTAGAGACTTAATATCAGTTTGCAAGCTTTTAAACTCACCACGAATGGCTGCAATCGCCTGAGCATTCAAATTATGTTTAAGGTATAAAACATTGTCTTTTAAAGAAGCCAAGACAGGTTGCATTTTTTGTTCACTACTACGCATAGAGCGAAGTAATCGGTCAAACTGACGCTGTGTTTGAGTTAGCTTTTTTTCACTTTCACGTTTAAGGTTGGCGCTTGAATATTGTGCTAGTTCATCTTGCCACTCATCAAAAAGTGCTTGGGCAACATCTTCAACCTTATTGATATTTACACTTACCTCTTCTGCCGAAGCGAGGCTTGATTCGTAATCGCTATTTAGCTGTTCATATGCGGATTGTAACTCTCCACCATCAAAGTTAATCAATGTACTAAGCCGCTCTAAAGCGGATTGAAACTCTTGTTGAGATTCTTCTTGAGACTCTTTGGTGGCCTCGACTCTATCAACAAGTATTTCACGTTTATGAATACCTACTTTTTCCATGGCGGAGTAATAAGCAGTTTGGCAGCCCGTAAGGCCTATGATCAAGGTTATTATCAATATAAAATGTTTCATATAGTGTCTACTTTCTATTATCTAGCTGTAAATTATGTAACTGATTGCTATGATATGCAAAGAGTTTGTTGAAGCTGAAAATTTATGAAAGTTATAAAACTACCAGAGTTAATTGAGAACAGCGAGAAAATCATTTCAAGGTTACCAAAATGGGGGCGCTATTATTTTGTTCGCTGTGTACAAGATCAAATTACTGTTAATGCTGGCTATTTAGCTTATGTTACGTTGTTATCTTTAGTACCATTAATAGCTGTCGGTGTTGCTATTTTTTCGGCATTTCCTGGGTTTGAAGGCACTCGACAGGATATCGAAAGTTTCATCTTCAATAATTTCGTACCTACTTCGACGGATAATATTAAATCTCATATTAGCACTTTTACAGGTAATGCGAATCAAATGACTGCAGTGGGGATCGGTTTTTTAACTGCTATTGCGTTATTGCTTATTCGTAATGTAGACGCAGCACTTAACCGAATATGGCGTATAAAAAAGAAACGACCATTGATGATTTCATTTGCAATATATTGGATGGTACTCACACTAGGACCTGTCTTCTTAGGCGCTAGCATTGCTGTTACTTCATATATTGTTTCATTAGCAACGTTTGCAGATCAAGGTATTCCGGGGTTTAGTGGATTTTTACTGAAACTATTACCCTATTTTATGTCTATGGCTGGCTTTATTATGCTTTATACATTAGTGCCTAACACTCGAGTATCTTTTCGCGCAGCAGTTCCGGGAGCGTTATTTGCTGCTATGCTTTTTGAGTTGTCAAAAAAAGCCTTTGCAGCCTATATTAGCCACTTTCCTTCTTACGAATTAATATATGGTGCTTTGGCAACCGTCCCGATTTTGTTTGTATGGGTGTACTTGTCATGGATAGTTGTACTTTTAGGCGCAGAGTTTACAGTATGCTTGAGTAAGCTTTCCTCATGGTTTGAAAGTGCTGAAGATCAAGAGAAGGAAAGCAATATAATCAGCTAAAACGGGGTAATGATGGCACAAGGTTATAGAGTCGGTGACATGTTACGTAGCTTTCATTTTGCTGTAGGTGAAGGTCATCAAATTTATGTTGAAGAGTATGGGAAAGCTGATGGGTTACCTGTATTGATCAGTCATGGTGGACCAGGGAGTGGGCTCAGTGTAGACACTACGCAGTACTTCAACCCCAAGCGCTACCGTATTATTTTATTCAGTCAGCGCGGATGTGGCGGCTCAACTCCATTAGTATTAGAGAACAATACGCCTAAGCACTTAATCCAAGATATCAATAACTTATTAGAACACCTTGAAATTAGACAAGCTGTGTTTGCGGGTGGTTCTTGGGGGGCAACACTAAGTCTGTTATTCGCACACACTTACCCTGAGCGTATTAAAGGTCTTATTTTGTGGGCGAGCTTTTTAGCAACACCTGAGGACTTGCATTGGTTATATTCCAAAAATGGCGCGGGTGCCCAGTTTTATCCAGAAAGCTATGAAGAGTTCAGTCAAGGTTTTGGTTGTATGCAGGATATACTGGCTTATTATCAAAATGCGTTATCCAGCGAAGATGAATTATTACAACACAAAGCGGCACTTTATTGGCATAGCTGGGATAGGCAAGTTACTTTGGCTGCTGCGATGAGTCGTTATCACTTGGAGCAAGTTAGCTGTATCACACAACAGGCAAAAATTATGTGTCATTATTTTAGCCCAAAAGTCTTTGAGCAGCTCAAAGGATTAGATACTGCACCTAAAAATTTACAAAAAACACCCATTTGGTTTATTCATGGCCGGCATGACCTTGTTTGCCGATTTGCACCGGTACAGCGTTTGGCTAATGCGTTAGATGCTCAGTTGTACATTTTGGATGGCATAGGGCACAGCGGTGCAAATGAAGCATATTTTGAGGCGATTCGTCGAGCAGCAGACTTATTAGCATGTAAATTACACACATAGTTAAGCAAAAGGTAGGTAGAACATGGTATATCATTCGCTTATAGTTATATTCTTGTGCATCGATTAAATAGGGGGAGAAGTGCAGGGTCTTATACAAAGAGTGTCTCAAGCCAAAGTCGAAGTGGATAGTCACGTAGTTGGTGAGATAGGCACGGGTATACTGGTTTTGTTAGGCGTGGAAAAAAATGACGAAATAAGTCACGTAACAAAGTTACTGCATAAAATAAGTAATTATCGTATTTTTACTGATGCTGATGGCAAGATGAATCTAAGCCTGAAAGATATATCAGGGCAATTATTAGTCGTGTCACAATTTACTTTGGCTGCGGATACAAACAAGGGAATGAGACCTAGCTTTTCTTCAGCGGCAACGCCAGAACAAGCTAAAGCGCTCTATGAGTTATTTATTGAGCAAGCAAGAGCATCTGGTATACAAGTTGCCACAGGCCAATTTGCAGCAGATATGCAAGTCACATTATGTAATGATGGACCTGTTACATTTAATCTATACGTCTAACGTCTAACGTCTAACGTCTAACGTCTAACGTCTAACGTCTAACGTCTAACGGCAATAATATGGTTGGCGTAATCAGATAGGGTTACGATGTGAGGCTTTTTTCCAAAGTTAGTAATAAGTAGGTGTTCTAAATGTTTTCTTTGTGAGTGATGCTCACAAAGAAAGTTGATGAATAACCAGCCTTTAGGGTTAAGCGCGGCTCGCAACAGTTGATAAAATGGGTGTTGGAATAAGAACAAAGGGGCGCGCATTTCACTGAATAAGTCTAAAATGATCCAATCATATTTTTGTCCTTCACTTAACGCTGAATCTGCGCTCATACAGGCAACGTGACAAGCTTTTTTCGTGCTAAAGTACTTTTTATAGCAGTGCACAATGTCTGGGTTGTTATCGACCGAAAATACATGACAATCGGTGTACATGGCCTGTAGATAATCTCTGATTGCCCCACCTCCTAGTCCTAACTCTAATACACTTTTTGGCGGAGTTAGATTCTGCCAAATTTTTTCTAGGGCTTGTAAATGAGGAAAAAGAAAGTGTTCTGGATGGTCTCTTGCCACCACAGATTGTAAAGTGTCATTGATCAACAACCAGCGCAAGGTTTTATCCTGTCTGACTTGAATACTAATATCGCCTTGTTTATGCCAATAAAGTAGGTGTCCTAATTTATGGCTTTGTTGCACAAATTGATTGGCGATTGTGCCTTTGGCAGTTACAAAATCATACATAGTTAAATGAGCATAGCTTAAGGCTTCGATAATACACATTTTGTGCGATATTTTTTACGGAATACATGAAACTTCTACTAATCGAGTATGTTCAGTTCTTACGATTTCGAGTATGGTTTATCGCACATCGGCAAGAAAAATGAAGAACAGGAGTATATATGTTTAAGGTTAGCTCACCCCAAAGTAGTGAAGACTGGCAAGCTTACTATCAATTACGCTGGCAGGTATTACGGGCCCCTTGGGGGCAACCAAGAGGTTCGGAGCAGGACGATTTAGAGCAAGAATCTGAGCACTTATACATTAAAAATAATGAAGAGCAAGTACTGGCTGTCGCGCGATTGCATTTTAATAACCAACAACAAGCACAAGTCCGTTATATGGCTGTATCAGAGGAACATAGAGGACACCATTTGGGTAGTCGTTTATTACATGAGCTTGAGAAAAGTGCTTGGCGGCAAAGTGCTGATGAGTTGGTGTTATTTGCTAGAGAGCGGGCACTCGCTTTTTATGAACGCCATGGATATCAAATGGTAGAGAAAGCACACCTTGCCTACAATGACATTCAGCATTGGAAAATGGTTAAGCAAAAACCCACAGAGCCTGGTTGGTTTCGCCATCCTGATTGGACGCAAGTTTTACAAGATACTTGGCGTGAATCAATCCCCATTAGTGATGCGATGGGTATTAAAGTAGATAGCTACACCGACTGGCAATTTTCAACGCGTGCTGATTTGAAAGCGAACCTCAACCTTCATAGCTCAATGTTTGCTGGCTCAATTTATAGTATGGCCACTCTCACAGGTTGGGGGGCAACTTATTTGGCGATGAAAGAGCTAAATATAGAAGGAGATATTGTATTAGCAGATGCCAATATTAAGTACCTTAAACCTTTGACGGCAGCGCCGAATGCGACAGTATCATTATCCGAGTGTGAAGGTAACCTTGATACGTTAGCAGATGAGTCTAAGGTAAAATATGTTGTGCCAGTTAACGTATATGATGGTGATGTATTGGTTGCAAAATTTGAAGGCACGTTTGTAGTTATAAAATAAATACGTTAAGTTGCATTGGTTTTTTATGTTGCACTAGTAGGTTTTTATTTACGAAAGCCTACTTATAACGTTTATTTACGTAAGTATTGCCCTGGAGTACAATCAAACACCTTCTTAAAGGCAGTATTAAAAGCTGAGCTTGATTCAAACCCCAGTTGCTCCGCGATAAGTTGTTGACTGTAACCCGCTTCTATCATCTCTACCGCTCTTAATCCTCGCAGTTTTTGTTTCCATTGGCTGAAGTTCATTGTAAAGCTTTTGTGAAACAGCCTGTTAAGGGTTCTGGTTGACGCGCCAACCTCTTCACCCCATTGCTGTAGTGTTTTATTACATCCGGGGTTAGCATGAAGCTCACTGATTATGGGCAATAATCTAGGGTCTTGAGCTGTTGGCATAAAAAAGGCGCTAGTTGGAGCTGATTCGAGCCTGTCTATAAAGACATCAATAAAACGCAGCTTTTTTTCATCGAGAGTATAGTTAGGATCCCATTGACATATTTCTAAAATGATAGATTTTAGTAACTCATCTACGTGCAATAGCTTGGCATCACGGCCTAAAACGTCAATATAGTCACCATCAATATAAACACTACGAAAATGTCCGCCATAACGGCAAAATGTTTCATGAGGTAAATTAGGGGGGAGCCAAAGAGCTTGATCGGGTGGAATAACAAAATTCCCAGCAGGGGTGTTAATTGTCATTACACCATTGCTGGTGTAAGCAAGTTGCCCCCAAGTATGTTGATGTGTTTGTACATGTTGCCAAGGCGGCATAGTGGTTGCTCTTGGGTAAACTGGCTTACCTAAGTGGGTTAGGTTAAATCGTGTTTGACTGCTCACCCAGCCTAAACTTGTCTGGTTTGATAAACTTTCTGTCATGGTGTTGTATTTTGGTCATTTAAAATTGAGCATACAATGAGCATGAAATTTAATCAACGTGCTTTTAGGAGAGGCAATGGAACATGTACCTGCTCAAAAATGGAAAACACCATTTGGCTTTTTAGCGCTGGCAACAATTGTGATGGCGGTGACGTTTGCTGCATGGACAGCCTTGTTAAACAACTTTGCGATAGAGGCAGCGAACTTTAATGGTGCGAACATGGGTATGCTGCAATCTTTGCGAGAAATTCCTGGCTTTTTAGCGTTTACTGCCGTGTTTGTGCTCTTGGTTTTGAAAGAACAGACCTTTGCGCTAATCAGCTTATGTTTATTATCGATAGGGGTTGCTGTGACCGGTTTATTCCCGACTATTTATGGCCTTTATGCGACCACGGTATTAATGTCTGTTGGTTTTCACTATTTTGAGACACTAAATCAATCACTCAGTCTTCAGTGGTTCAGCAAAGACGAAGCTGCGCAGAAGTTAGGGCAATTGATGTCGATAAAGTCTATGGCGTCATTAGTTACATTTGCAATGATTTGGTTATTCGTGAGTTTTTTACAGGTTGGGTACGTATGGCTGTATTTATTACTCGGTGGTATAGGACTAATTCTTACATTATTTATGATAAATGCATTTCCACATTTTCAGGCACATAGTATCCAGAATAAAAAACTCATTTTGCGTAAGGAATATAGCCTGTATTACCTATTAGTGTTTTTCTCTGGTGCGCGCCGACAAATATTTATGGTGTTTGCTGGTTTTTTGATGGTTGAGAAGTTTGGTTTTGATGTCGCTCAGATCACCGCATTGTATATGCTAAATCATGTGATAAATATCTTTGCGGCCCCCATGATTGGTAAAATGATAGCCAAGATGGGTGAACAAAAGGCACTAACGATAGAATATACGGGTTTAATACTGGTATTTACTGGTTATGCATTGGTTGAATCTGCAGACTTTGCCGCGGTGTTATATGTTGTTGATCACTTATTTTTTGCGATGGCAATTGCGCTTAAAACATATTTTCAAAAAATAGCGAGGCCAGAAGATATTGCTTCAACTGCAGGGGTAAGTTTTACTATTAATCACATCGCTGCCGTTGTCATTCCGGCTAGTTTTGGAGTTGTTTGGTTATATGATAACTCATTGGTATTTTACTTTGGAGCCGGTTTAGCTGTCTGCTCTTTAATTTTAAGCCAGTTTATCGGGTGGCACCTACAACGTCGTCAGGCACAATTATCGAGTTCACTATAAAGAGAGAGTTGGCGTATTAAAAGTGGTATTTCGATACTTCTTTTAATATATTACGGTGCCAGTTTTATATTGCGTTAGATGCTAAGTTTTTGAAATTATATATTTTTTTAGGTTATTAGATGAGGCGGTTCTTTATTGATAAAGGACCGACAAATAGCGGGTATCAGTGTTTTAAACACACACTAGTAAGGATTAGTTAATGCAATTTAATACGCAGCGGTTAGTCATAAGATGTGTGACGCCTGAGGACTTGCAAGCAAGTTTTGAACACCGCAGCTGTGCTTCAACGTCTCGTTATATTGGTGAACCTTTGACTTTTACGCAAGCTAAAGTGCGTTTACTAGAAGGGTGTAAGCCTTGGCATGGCGAAGAGCAGCAACGTTTGGCTTTGGGAATTACACTAAATTATAGTGGTCGGTTAATTGGTGAATTGATGTTTAAATATGTAAACACAGAAAGCTTAATAGGCGAAATTGGCTATCGACTACATAAAGACTTTATGGGTCAAGGTTATGCTTTTGAGGCAGTAGATGCATTTATAACTCAGCTATTTGTGCAACAGCCGGTGATGAAAATTACGGCATTGTGTGCAACTGACAATGTTGCATCATGGAAGTTAATGGAAAAGCTAGGTATGCAACGAGAAGGGCATTTACGTAGTCACTTTAAACTAGGTAATGAGCGCGCAGATGCATATTATTATGGTTTATGCAGAGCCTAACTGCGACTAAGGCTCTGCGGATGTATAAGCGGCGGCTTAAGAGCTTCTTTTTTCATCAAACAGTGATTTTAAGCTGTCGGCAAATTGTCTGACTTTTTCTTGCATGGTTTTTTTAACACTAATATCAACGCTGCCTAAAATCACCTTACCTTGAATATAAAGCTTAGGGCGCTGAGTATTGTAGGTATTGGATGAAAGCCCCGCTCGGTTATTACTCACTTGACCTAATATATTGGTGGTATTGGTAATCACGTCGATATTTTCAGGTACAATGATTTCATCACTGCCAAAAATGCAATTTACTTCGATCGTCACCTCTGGGTGAGTGAAAATTGCATTTCTAAAGTCCAGTTCTATGCCGCTAAAGTAGTTGTTTAATTGGATATGTTTAGGAACAATCCACTCTCCTGTGCGTTGGTCAGAACTTAAAATAGAAGTAATATTGAGAGTGTCAGGGTGCTGCTCAGATGCCGTGAACTTAGGTTGCATTCTGGCTTGCTTTTCACTGTGATAGCGAGGGTCTGACTGCAGAGGTAGGTCAGCTGCTAAAGCTTGGAGCTGCTCAGGCTCGCATAAGCTGTATGCTTTGTCTAGTCGTCTTTCAAATGCATCAGCTGATATTTCACCATGACTGTAGTTTAAGATAAGTTGGTCTATTACTTCTTCTCTTACCGATTCTACAGGCCTGTCGTTAATTGGTACTGGCACGTTATTCTCCCTATGTCGCATTTTCATTATTTAAAATTATAAAGCAATGAGCAGGCCATTTTATTATTTCTTTTTTATCAGGTGGTTACGATTTAACAAAAATAGTGTGTGGTTATAAATACGAATAATTAAGCAATTTCACTAAGTAATGTTACCAACAAAGTATTTTTTCTTGCAAAGCCTTATCCAAATCTTAGGTTAATTATAACAGAGGTAAAGGGGGCTATTGTATGGCAGAAAGCATCGACATCGTTAAGATACCGATGTTTATATGTCAATTAAAGTGCCTTGAAACGGATTGCCGTACCGCCGCTGGTGGCAAGTGTTAAAGTGAGTTTATCTTTGTTCGTAACGAGACGTTTACTGATGTTTATGTCATATGGGTTAGTTTTCCATTGTGCATTTTTACCATCTTGGTAAATTTGCGCTTCAAACTTTTGATTCGGTTCTAAAAAGTCTAATTTGACTGTGATAGTACGTGCGTGTTCATCAGTAATCGCGCCCAAATACCAATCTTTGCCGGTGTATTTACCGCGTTGCCTTTCTTTACGGGCAAATACCACATAATCCCCTACCTCACCGGATAGCGCGATACTGCTTTCCCAATCAGTCGGGACATCTTTGATAAATTTGAAGGCATCAGCTTTGGCAAGGTAGTTTTTTGGTAAATCAGCGGCCATTTGAATGGGGCTATATAGCACAACGTAAAGAGCTAGTTGTTTTGCCAGTGTGGTTTGTGGTCGATTGGTTTTATCGCCTAAGCCATTAAAGCTCATATCGAAAATACCAGGGGTAAAATCCATCGGGCCAGCTAACATGCGTGTAAATGCGAGCATTGGAGTATGTTCTGGTGGGTTGGGTGGTGTACCCCAAGCGTTAAACTCTTGTCCTCGCGCGCCTTCACGACTAAGCCAATTAGGGTAGGTACGACGCAGGCCGGTATCTTTAATTGGCTCATGGGTGTTAATGCTAATGTGATAATTGGCGGCCTGTTTTACGTTATGTAAATATTCATTCACCATAAACTGACCGTCGTGCCATTCAAAACGCGCATGGCCACGTTCATCAATGCGCTTTATATTGCCGCCATCTGCGACATAACCTGTTTTTACTTGGCGAACGCCTATCTGTTGATACAATTCAAAGGCATCTTTCATTTGCAGGCGATAGTTACTTACGTTCCCAGAGGTTTCATGATGGCCAATCAGCCGTGCCCCCACCTGCTTTGCGTATTCACCAATCGCTTTAATATCAAAGTCTGGGTAGTTTTGAGTGAAACTAAATACATCTCCGTTAAAAAACCAATCTCCGTCCCAACCGGTATTCCAGCCTTCAACTAATACACCATCGAAACCATGTTTGGCGGCAAAGCTTAAGTATTCTTTAGTGTGGGCGGTAGTTGCACCATGTTTTTCACCACTGCCCCACGTATTTTTACCAATGTGCATGCCCCACCAAATACCTAAATATTTACCCGGTTCAACCCAAGAAACATCGCCGAGTTTATTTGGCTCGTTAAGATTTAAGATTAAGTGAGAGTTCAATAAATCTATTGCAGCATCACCAATTTGTAAGGTGCGCCATGGAGTTTTAAATTGACCATTTGTTTTTACTCTTATCCCGTCAGACCAAGGAGTTAAATCTGCTACAAATGTGCCTGGTCGACGTTGGTTTAGTGTCATCGCAGCGTAGTCGACTAAGGCAGCTTCATGCACGCTAATATGTACACCATCTGCATTTTTTAATGTAAAAGGTGTATGTACATGAGCGGCTTTTTGCAAGGCTGTGGTGTTATAGGTGTACTCATAGCGATTCCAACCTCTGGCAGGGATCCACCATGCTGTGCTGTGTTGACTATCGACAAAATTAAATTCAGTTAACTCTTTAGTGATATATAGCGCATTACTTTGGTTGACTTCATAACGAAAGCCCAAGCCATCATTGAATACACGTACTCTCAATAGATATGCTGATTTTTTATTATCTATATCACCAAAGCTAACTGCCAATTCATTATGATGGTCTTCAATTAAGCGCGCTTCACCCCAAGGTTGTTGCCAAGTATCTTGGTAATTGCTGGTTGTTGCTTTGGCAATTTCTAAGTTGTTTCTCATTGCAGGAGCATGTTTAAACTCAAAGCCTAACTTTGAGTTACTTAATAGTTGCTTATCGTTAAACTTAACTTGGTATTTAGGTTGAGATTGGCTATCGTCAATAGTGAACTCGATAGTGCCATCGGGAGAGCTAACAGAGTAGTTTGCCGCTTGGGTTGTTGAACAAAACAAGCTACTGCACATTACCAAAGTGCTGATTAAGCGCATAGGGTTCCCTTATTTGTTGTCATTTATGGTGTTGTATTAGCATACGGCGCACATAGGGAAACTCTGAAATTTCTGCATACGTATTCATTTTGAATGCTAAAAGGCGTATCTTAGGTCTACTCTCCTAATAGCTTGGTGTGCACAATATTCAATACCACATGACACGTACGGAATACACATGAGAAAAATACTGTTTTTGTTTGGATTTGTAAGTTGTTCAAGCCCTGCACTTGAAGTAACCATAAGCGATTCTCAAGGTAAGGCAATTTCAGGAGCTGCTGTGTGGTTGGCTGGTGAACAATGGCAAGCTAGTCAATCTCAAAAAGACAAAGTGTATAGTATGGGCCAAAAAAATAGAGCATTTGTGCCACATACGTTGATCATCCCAACGAAGAGCAAAGTAGACTTCCCTAATTTTGATTCGATACTTCACCATGTGTATTCATTTTCTAAAGCTAAGTCATTTGAATTAAAGCTTTATCGTGATAAACCTTTGGCACCTGTACATTTTAAAGAAACAGGTGTGGTAGAGCTAGGTTGTAATATTCATGATTGGATGCTGGGGTATATCTTGATTGTCAATTCAGGGGTTTATGGTGTCAGTAATACTCAAGGTAAGGTCAACCTTGATATTAACAGTACTCAGCTGGGTAATGCACAATTAAATGTATGGCACGAACGTTTTGAGAATCTAAACGACCCAGAAAGTATGCCATTGACTATTACCCAAGTATCTCAATCTGTAAAATATCAAATTAAACAGCCGTTACTCGAAAAACTGGAGTTCCTCACCGATGAAACAGATGATTACGAGTAAACAATTAGGCGCCATGCTAAGTGTGTTACTGCTAAGTCCCTATGTAGCAGCACAAGGTATTTCGACGCACTTTAAAGGTGCGATTGATGTCTCTTTAACCAACCCCAGTAATATGAAAGCTTGGCATCAGCAAGGGTGGGGTATCGCAAGGTTTGATAAAGGAAGTAATCAATTAGGTGTGAGTCGTGCTGTGTTAAGTACGAGAGTCGATTTAAGTTCTGCTTGGTCGGCACATGGTGTTGCGCAGTATGTTGCGGACCCCAAGGATAAATTTGGACTAACAGAGGCCTATGCTCAGTATCAACCATTGGCACAAGGATATCAATTTAGTGCTCGAATAGGCGGATTTTATCCAAGGATGTCGTTAGAAAATCCGGCACTTGGTTGGGCTTCTCCTTATACTTATCATTACTCAGCTTTGAATGCATGGCTGGGTGAGGAAGTGCGTACTTTTGGCGCTGAATTTGAACTTAAGCGTGCAGCAAGGCGGTTTCGCTCAAAGCATGATATCAGCATGATTGGTGCAATATTCAAAGGTAATGACCCTGCGGGCACGCTCATCGCGTGGCGCGGGTTTGTACCTCATGATAGACAAAGTGTTTTTAATGAGCGCATCGGGTTTGCTCCGCTCAAATCGCTTAGCGCGCCGCAGTTACGTCTTCAAGGGCAGTATGTTGAACCATTTACTGAAATTGACGGGCGTTTTGGCTATTATACAGGGCTGCATTGGAGTTATTTAAAGCGTCATAACGTGCGACTTTATTGGTACGATAATAATGGCGACCCTAGCGCAATTAATTACGTAACTAAGCAATATGCATGGGATACTAAGTTTTGGAGTTTGGCTTGGCGTACAAAACTGAGTGCGCAATCACAGGTCATTATACAAGCAATGTCAGGCAACACAGCGATGGGAGCAAATCGGGGGGTTGATAATGACTTTTATAGTTGGTTTGTGATGTTTAGTCACACATTTGATGATTACCGAGTGAGTGTCAAAACAGAGCAATCTAAAGTGATTGATAAAGATTTCTGGCAATTTGATGAAAATGCCAGCTTTACTCAAGGAGCAACTATCAACGTGCAAAAGTCGTTATCTGAAAAGTGGCAACTCGGTGCAGAGTTGCAGTTTATCGACTATGAAGCCGATGCTCGATTAGCCGTAGGTCGAACGCTTGGGTTAGATGAGCAGATATGGCGAATAACCGCACAATATCAGTTTTAAAAATAAAGCGCCAATTGGCGCTTTATTTTTTAATCAAACAAACGATTTAAGCCATTGAGTGCGGCTACTCGATATGCTTCGGCCATGGTAGGGTAGTTAAAGGTGGTGTTGACGAAATATTCAACGTTATTTCCTGGGCCTTTTTGCTCCATGATAGCTTGGCCGATATGTACAATTTCTGAAGCGCGTTCGCCAAAGCAATGTACGCCCAAAAGCTCTTTAGTTTCAACGTGAAATAGCAGCTTTAAGCTACCGACCTCAGTACCTGTGATCTGTGCCCTAGCAAGGTGTTTAAACTGTGCACGACCCACTTCATAGGGAATTTTCGCTGCAGTGAGTTGCTGTTCTGTTTTCCCTACAGAACTCATCTCAGGAATCGTATAAATGCCAGCCGGTATATCGATAATTAATTTATCAGCACATTCGCCGTGGGCAATGGCATCAGCAGCAATACGGCCTTGATCAAACGCGGCACTTGCTAAACTCGGGTAGCCAATCACATCACCAACCGCATACACATTATCTATCTCAGTTTGGTAGTTTTCGTTTACTTTTAACTGTCCACGTCCATCTGCTTTTAAATTGATGGCTGGTAAATTAAGGCCATTGGTGTTACCCGTTCTACCATTAGCAAATAAAATGCAATCTGCTTTGACACGTTTACCCGACTTTAAATGTAAGATCACACCATCATCGCGCGTTTCAACTCGGTCAAAGTCTTCATTATGGCGGATCACAATACCACTATTCCAAAAGTGATAGCTTAGCGCATCTGAAATTTCTGCATCCATAAAAGCAAGTAGTCGATCACGGGTGTTAATTAAATCGACTTTTGCACCTAATCCTTTGAAAATAGATGCATACTCGCAGCCAATTACACCAGCACCATAAATGAGTACGCGCTGTGGATTATGTTTTAAACTTAAAATGGTATCGCTGTCATAAACTCTTGGGTGAGCAAAGTCTACTTCAGGTGGACGATATGGGCGTGAACCAGTGGCTATTACAATGGTGCGTGCCGTAATTAAATCTTGTGATCCATCAATGTGTTCAACTTTAATGGTGTGCTGATCAACAAAACTTGCATTACCTTGATACAAATGAATACGATTACGTTCATAAAAGCTACTACGTAAATTAGACTGCTTGGATATTACGGTACTAGCGTGATTTAGAATATCCTGAAAGGTATGACGTTGTGGCTTTTCAGCAAAGCGATATAAAGGGTTGGCTTTATATTCAATTAAGCGACTGACAGAGTGACGAAGCGCTTTAGAGGGAATTGTTCCCCAATGTACGCAGCCCCCACCTACCGATTCTTGGCGTTCAATCACCGCCACTTTTTTGTTGCTTTTAGATAAGTTCATGGCGGCCCCTTCACCACCAGGGCCTGTACCTATAATTATTGCATCATATTGAAATGTATCTGAACCTGTCTGTGCTACGGGGGCAGGTTTATTTTTTGGCTTAGTCACGGCCTCTTCCTCATTCTATTTTGGAGGCCGCCAAATATTAGCTAAAAGACGGTTTTAGCAGCCTCGCATTTAATGCTAACCACGCCTGTTTTTGACTGTGCCAAGCTGCTTCTAATTCTTGATATTGACTCATCAATGCAGACTTATCATAGTGCTCAAGCATGGAATCTTTTTTTGCTTCAATTAACTGCTTTTGCACACAGCAAAACGTCTGAAGCTTTTTTAGAAGCAATTCATACTCTTGATGTAACAATGTAAGCTTATCTTGCGCTAAAGGCAATTTTGCAAGGCGTACTTTTGTTTTTAATAACAAAGTTTCTGCTTTTGCTTTTTCTATTCGCTCTATTGGAGTGCGTTTTAGTTTTGATGCAAGCCCTAACGCTGCCAGTACTCTTATCATCCACTTAGTGGGGTCATAGTGATACCACCGAATACCATTGCGGTAGTCACTGGCAAAAATATGATGGAAATTATGGTAACCCTCACCATAGGTAAATAAGGCTAAGAAGCCATTATCCCGTGCGGTATTTTTTTCAGTGTAAGGGCGAGAGCCCCAAATATGAGCCAATGAGTTAATAAAAAACGTAAAGTGCTGGCTGAGTACTAATCTGAGCACTCCTGCCAGTAACAACATTCCTAGCACTTCTAACCAACCGTTAGAAAACAGCAAGCCGAGGGCTAAAGGAATGCCAATATTAGTCAGTAAAACCAACGTTAAGTAGTGGCGGTGCTGAAACATCACGATTTTGTTGCGTTGCAAATCACGTGCATTGGCGTAATTATTGTAGCTATCTCCTTGATAGTCTCTGAGCATCCAGCCAATATGACTGTACCAAAAACCATTAGTTGCTGCATAGGGGTCTTTAACGGGGTCATCTACCTGGCCATGATGAACTCTGTGATCGCTACTCCAGTGCAGTGCACTGTTTTGCAGGGCGAATGCACCACCTATGGCGAAAACCCACTGAATAGCAGGGTGTGCGTCATAGGCTTTATGTGCCCAGAGTCTGTGGTAGCCTGCCGTAATCGATAATCCTGCATAGAACATGCAGCATACAAAGACGACCCAGTGGGTGGCGGTGAATCCATAGGTAATGCCATACCAAGGCACTAAGGTAATTGCTGCCAAAAATGACAGACTAAAGAACAAGACGTTGGTCCAAATAATGGGTGGTTTTTTCATGATTGTTTAATTTCAGCGTACACTTGTAAGCTAAAATAATATTTCATTCTGCTGCCGTCAAGTATTAGACTTAAGATCGTTTCAAAAAAATCGCGATTGGAGTTGAAAAATGTCAGGTGTTCGCGCACAACAAAAGCAAAAAACAAGGCAAGCATTGATAGAAGCCGCTTTCAATCAACTCAGTGCAGAACACAGTTTTTCTAATCTTAGCTTACGTGAAGTTGCCCGTGAAGCGGGTATTGCACCGACATCTTTTTATCGTCACTTTAAAGATATGAATGAACTAGGCTTGACGATGGTTGATGAGGCTGGCTTAACCTTACGTCAATTAATGCGCCAAGCTCGCAGGCGAATTGCCAGTGGAGGGAGCGTAATTATCACTTCTGTAGAAACTTTTATGGAGTTTATTGAGACCTCAAGCAACCAATTTAGATTGTTACTTAGAGAGCGTTCAGGTACATCAAAAGCATTTCGTGCTGCAGTTGCCAGAGAAATAAAGCACTTTATTCTTGAATTGGCCCATTACCTTGAAAGTGAAACGCCGTGTAATCAAAATCATGCTTACATGCAATCTGAGGCAATGGTGATCTTAGTATTTAATGCGGGTGCCGAAGCACTTGACCAAGATGCTGAGCAAAGGGCGGAGTTAACTGAGCGGTTAATTTGGCAGTTACGCTACATTGCCCGTGGTGCCAATCATTACGGCACACAGTCCTAAATACTTAATTTGTTTCATTGAACCACCTCAGTAATATTGCATTTTAGCAACTAAATTGCTGTAAAGGTGGTCAATAACTCCTTCTTTCCCAGATATATAATCAACCATTTTTACTGCCTTTGTACCTTATTTTACTTTTAAATGTTAATGAATATTTTATTCTCACAAAGAACCCTCCTTTGTAAATAAAAATACTTCTAACCATAGTTATTTTAAATCAAGACCTTATAGTTATTGAAAGTTATATTCACTCTTTTTTGTTATTTAATTGTTAATTTTGATGCATTACTCTAGTTAATCATTAGCCACCTTTAGATCAACAAGGTGTTCTGAAGCGAATTCAACAAGGAGTTGAAATGAACAAGTATTCACTTTTCATTGCCTGTGGGTTACTTGGTATGACTGGAGGAGGTCAAGCCATTGAGATGCACTCTCTAATTAATCAAACACATGTTTGGTCAACCATTGAGCAGTCTATAGCCTCAAAAAGATATGAATCCACGATGCAGTCACAGATAAGCTCTACAGTTGATTTGCATGAGGGGCAGTTAAAGTATCGACTTATAAAATCATCAGGTAAGAATCAAGAGTATCAACACTATCAAACATTTGTAGGTCAATGGCCGGTACTCGGTGCACGCTTTGTATTGATAAAGAGTGAGTATGGTCATGTACAACAAGGCTTAGGTAAAGCGGTCACTGTAGATCAAGCTGTACGATATGTAACACCAAAAAGATTCTCATATGCAGATGATAAGCTATTAGCAGATATTGAAGCAAAGTTACAAATCGCGCCAAAAAATGTGCAACTACAACGTGCCTTTGAAGTTATCAATAATCAGCTAACCCCTGTTATTGTGCTCAGGGGCATGATAAATGCTCACATGTATCGATACGTACTAGATGCGAAAACGCTACAAGTACTGAGCAGAGCCCAAGACTTGGACAGATTAAATCAAGGCTTAGTTGCTGGTGGTGGTATTGGTGGAAATGAAAAATTAGGTGCGATTTGTTATTCACCACAGCCGCAAAGTATGAGTAATTGCTTAAATTATCAATTTGACGCAAGCAGTCCTAAAGGCCAAGAACTATTATTGCAAGTGCAAGATGGTGCGATATTTCAAGCATTTTCAGGCTACCCGTTTGTAGTTAGTCGAAACAACGATACCTGTACTTTAGAAAACCCTTATGTAAAAACCATTGATTACATGGGTGATAAGACGGTAGCGGCAAGCTATCAATGCGGCGCTAATAATGAACATTTTGATAAGCAGCGTATTGACGATCAATACTATGACTACTATAGCTATTTAGCGGTAAACGAGGCGCATTTTAATGCAGGCCTTGTGATGCAATTTTATCATACTCTACTCAAACAAATGTATCCTAATCAGTCTACAAATTGTGACCCGAATGGGTTTTGTTTAAAGCAGTTGCAACAAAATGTGGGTAATAATACCTTCGGTAATACACAAGCAAATTGGGATGATACTTACGTTAATTACGGTACTGGTAATTACGGTGGAACACATTACTTTCATACCACCCTAGATGTTGTAGCTCATGAAGCAAGCCATGCTATAACACATTGGAACAGTCAACTAGGCTCAGCAGATCAAGATGGTGCGATTAACGAGGCGTTTTCTGATATCGCCAGTGTGGCAGTGCTGGATTACCTGCAATCACATATTGGTGGGGACTATAGCCAATCAGCCGCCTATTTAGATCAAATTAGTGACAGTGTGCACAATCATCAGAAAAACCGCAAATGGTGGTATGGCTGGGATGTGATGTATGAAGATAAAGGCGCTCGCTTTTTTGAGATGCCCTCTTGGGATGGCCGTAGTATCGATCACTTCAAAGATTATCAAACTGGATTATCTACCTACCACATTGGAGGCGTACTAAGAAAAGCCTTTTATGAATTAGTCAAAACCCATAACTGGTCAATTGAAAATGCTTTCAAGCTATTTTTGCGTGCTAATGTAGAGTGCTTTTTCCCAGGGGCCAGTATTGAAGATGCAGGACAGTGTTTGCTATCTCAAGCGCAAAACTTTACCGAGTTAGGGAGTGAACAGCTAAAATCTAACATTGACGAAACGTTACACTCGGTCGGTATTAGTGCGCGAAGTTCAGAGTTATCCACGCTCGATTTTGAGGGGGGAATCAACTACGACACACTTCACTATCGACTTGTCACAGTGCCCGCTGATGATATTGCAAAGCTGGATATTGACTGGGGAGATGGCACTATCGAGCGCTGGCAACAAGGTGACAGCGCCAGTGTTTTTGATTACTTAGAACGCTCACGACAAGTTGAAGTTGATGATTTAATTCGCTTTAAACTTATTGTCACGCTGAAAAATGGTCAGCAGAAAGTGGGCTATCGTCACTTTTATAGTCGCGCAGTTGATGCCGCATGCGAGCCTTACTTTAACCAAGGGCAAGTGCATACCAGCGATGTGTCAATCAACGCAGAGGCATTGGCTTTGACTAACGCGCGTTATCAAAGCTTAGTGTCAAATGCACTCGTACTGAATAGGCATAATGAACATAGTTTAATACTACCAGCATCTTTGAGTGATAAAAAAGCAACGGTGCTGGTTGACAGCAACCGTAATGGTTTGTTCTCGGCAGATGAAATGGTCTTAAACAATCAACTAATTGGCAGTGGCACACTCAAATTTACATTACCCGACACGGTCTCTGCGGGAATAACTATGTTGCGTGTTGCGATTGGTAGTGAATATAACTTCTATGACACGTGTGGGCACACAAAGCAGGCTCAGGTGGTTGACTTAAAAGCGGATGTTGAAGTGCCAGAGCTTCCTATTAAAGCTGGCTTTGGCTATCAAATCCTTGCTGATAATCGCGTAGAATTTATCAATACCTCTGAAGTTAATGCATTACGTCAGCCAAGCTTTCAATGGCAATTTGGTTTTGATGGACGTACAAGTGCGCAACGTCACCCTGGTATTATTGATTATCCGCAAACAGCAGGCAATTACACGATTACCCTCACTGTCAGTTATCAAGATGGCAGTGATGATATAGATACGATAAGTCGTAATATTACTCTATCAGAGCCTAAGCAGTGTGTGGTAGGGATCAGTAACCCAAATAATGCAGATACGTTTTACATAGACCAAGTCAAAATGTGGACATCTATCAATAACCGGCGCGCTGTAACTGGGGCACAAGGTACTAGTAGCAGTGGTTATGCTTCATTCGATACAGGTTTTAGCTTTATTCGCTCACAAGAACTAACGGTAGATATTGTCAGTAACGAAATCAATGAATCAACCGCAGAACGGTTACTTAACAACCGTCAAAATGAATTGCGTTTTACGATTTGGTTAGATAAAGACCAAGATAAGAAGTTTGAGTCGGGCGAAGAAAACTTCAGTGATATGAATAGTAACTATACCAAAGATTGTTATGGTAATGGTCGCTGCCGTATCAAAGCTAGTCAGTCGTTATTTCTGCCATATGTTAGATGGTGGGAAGACAATGACTACGTCATACGTGCTCGTTTAGAAGAGCAACCTCAAGCTGGCAAAGGTCAAGATGGCTGTAATAATTTCCACTATGGCGAAGTATCTGACCTGAAGTTCAACGTAACCACCTGGTAATAATTAATTTTTTAGCAGTAAGGGTCCTTGCATTATTTGATGCAAGGCTCCTGAGCCTGTGCTCAAAAAAGCCATTTAAGGTCAATTATAACAAAGGGAATCATGATGAAATTACTCAGTTTATCAGTCGCTCTGGCATTGGGCGCGGCTGCTTCATTTGCGCAAGCCTCACAAGGAGATGATGTAAATTTAGCAGCAAAGAGCTCGGTGCTCGATATCAAACAAGGCTTTACGCAATCAGATTTAACCCACAAGCAAAACGTTCACGCACTTAAGCAGCGCTTAAATCAATATGGGCTTAACAAGCAAAATAGACCCCATTTATTTAACGTGATCGACAAGCAATATGAACGAGCGCTTGCTACACCAAAAGCAACCATTGCAAGCATGAACAGTAGTAATGAGTGTGGTGCGCATAATGCAAGTTTGTGCTCTTTCTTTAAACATATGGGTGTTGAAGTGGCAACTTTGCCGGGTACCAATGACGATTATTTAGTGGTATCGGCGCTCAATAGTGAAAAACCCCCTACCAACTATACGTTTATTGATATCACCTTAGTGAATGAAAAAGGTGAGTCGATTACGCTGCCCCGTTATGCGGAGTTTTTTGGTGATGGTGATGAGAAGAAGCGAAAGTCAATTTATTCATCCGCACGTTTGAGTGATGCGGTGGCAAAATTACAAAGCGCCGAGCGTATATACGCAGATGCTTGGGTAACCATCGTTTATACAGACGCAGCTGGTAACGAAGTTGTTGAAGATAGAAATTCGAAAGTTGAATATTCAAAAGAAACCTTACTTGGTGAGTTAGGATTACTCCCTGTTGAGACGCAAGAAGTTGGCGTGTCAGTCATTGAGCAAGATGTAGGTATAATGAGGACTGACTTTGGTTCTACATTGTCTCATCCAAAAGATTTACGTTCTAAAACCGAAGCCCAATTGGATAATAAAATTATTATTTGTTTAAACCGAAATTACGGCGATTGCGATTATGAAAATATTTACCCTCATGGCACGCCTAATGATCAGTTGAAATTAAAAATTCCATTTGTGGGTGAATACATTTTGATGGGTAAAGTGACTCGCATTTATCGTCCAGATTGGAGTGTTGTAGATGTCGTTGATAATGGTGATGGCAGTACGACGCTCACCGCTGGCCCACAAGTACAAAAGCCAGACGTGATTGATTTTGGTTCTAACATCTTTATCCAAACCAAAGAAGGAGGTGGAGCTACTTCTATTTCAGGCGATCAGTACAGTGACATTCAAAACTTTTTTGCAGATAGCATTAACGTCGAATATATCCCATTTGGCCGTCGTACTAAGACCAAATTGTCTTGGAACATTCCACGTAACCAAGGCGTATTTGGAGATGCATCACTTTATGGACGTTATCAAGATGCCAATTGGATTATGAATATTGCAGTAGATAATGAGCCTCGACCAGGTCAAACCCCCCGTGCAGAAACGGTTGTGATTGGCTCTGCAGGCTTGGGCTCATGGGAAGATATTGATTATCCACAAATGCAAATTGTGTATAGCTGTTTGGCTGAAGGAAGCTTAATTACTCTACCTAATGGTACTCAAATGCCCATTGAGAAACTATCAGTGGGTGATCAAGTGTTGGGTGCAAGTCAATACACGCCTGCTAACCATTTAGCACTGGAAATTACAGATATTTCCGTTGGTGTAGAAGCAATTCCAATGGTGGAGCTGAAAACCAAATCAGGTAAAAAATTATTACTGACCGAATCTCATCCTGTGATCATGCAATCTGGTCACTCTATTTGGGCGAATGAAGTTCAGTTAGGAGACCGTATTCATACCCAAGATGGTGTTGAGTTTGTTAGCAAAATCACACAAGTGAAATTCAAAGACAAAGTGTATAACTTACGTCTGGCGCGCAGCAAAAGTGACCCTAAATATTTAGAGGGAGAAACATTTAGTATGTTTGCTAATGGCCTTCAAGTTGGCGATCTTACCATGCAAAGCAACAATGAATTTAAAGATGACGTAGAGACTGAGCAGGATGTACTGATTCGTTTGCCAGAGCCTTGGCACAAAGACTACCTCAACAGTATTAAGTAACAGGAATGGCCCGCAAGGGCCATCTCACGGAGTGAATTATGAATAAACTGATACATATAAACTTGTTAGCGGCAGCATTGTGTTCAACTGCAGTATTGGCATTGAATGAGATTGAAGAGCAAGCTCAAGCGCAGCCCAATAATATAGATGCCGTGCCATTGGGAACGGCTTATCACAGCAAGGGTAAAAATTACTTAGGTCTGCAATCAGTTAAGGGTGTACAAGCTGAGCATTTGGGCAATAGTAAAATAGACTTTCGAGTGGGTGTTGACTTGGGGTATGAGCAAGCATTGAAACTCATTGACGGCAAAGTTGATGCCGGCTTTAAGTTCCCTGCAGTTCGTGTTGACGCGGGTGCTAACTATGCCAAAGACATTAGTGCAGACAAGTACACAGGTACTTACACCGTCTATTCATCAATGAAGCCGAAATCTCGGATGTTGATGCCAAGTAGCAAAATGGGCTATATGCCAACACAAGCCGCGCTTGATTTAGCCCAAGCACAGCCGGGTAATCGAGAGAATAACTTGGGGGATGGTTTTGTACATGGTTTTGCCTATGGTTCTAATGTGGTGATCAATATGAAAATTGATTATCGCAATGAAGAAGACAAGCGCGCAATTGGTGGTTACTTAAGTGTCGATTGGATAGGCAAAGTTAAAGTCGATGGGCAGCTGCAAAAGCTCGATGATACGAAGCAACAATCGGTTAAAATTACTATTAGTGGCTATCAAAGTGGTGGCGATCCAAATCGTTTATTAAACATAATACCTAACGGTATTATGCGCTGTACTTTGCTTAATCCAGAGCCTTGTTTTGAGCTATTTGAATCAGCCATTAATTATTTGAAAAATGATTATATTAATCAGTTTGATTCACTAGATGATTATAACGTAACCGATGCTTACATTGCTAATTACCAAGACTCAGGGCCTGCGTTACAAGCACTTGTTCCAGCACAAGGCTACGAAGGTGCAAACTACCTAACAAAGCTAGTCGTCAAAGAGTTAACAAGGCGCTGGATTGATGAGCGTTTGACTTATCGTCGTGCGAAAAACCTACAGCGCTATTACGCATCGCAATTTACTAATGAGCAGTTGACACAGCTAAGTAATATTGAATCGGCAAGTCGTAATAACGCCAATTTATTTGCCGATATGGTGGATTATTGTGAGCAAAATCCAGAAGGCAATTACTGTATTGATTATGAAGCCGCAAATTTAGTGTATTACGCAGATTACAGCGGTTATAGCGATGTATTGAAGTAAGGAAACGAACATGATGAAACGTTTATTAATCGCCACATCAGTGATGTGTGCAACAACGCAAGTGTATGCCAATACCGCACTTGAACAAGAAGCTAGCTATAACGAAGTGGGTGAATTTTTAACTGTTGAGCAGGCCCAAGGTCGCTTTGCATGGTTAGAAAAGTGCTATGACGGGCTGTTAGTAGAGATTTGGGAGCAATCACACGATACCACGCAGATAGTGAGTAAAGAAGAGAAGCTTAATCAACTAAGAGCACTTTGGTTGTCACCAGAAAAAGTGGCGCAAGGGCACGTTAACTACCTGACATTTGCTAACAGTGATTTTAGCAACCCATATGAATGGCGGGCAGGTAATAGCGCTAGTGATGCGTGTAATACGATGCCACCAGAGTATGTGCCAGTTGCGTTGCAAACGACATTACTGAAAAACCAATATTGCGATAATCAAAGCTATGACAATGAATGGGAGTGGATTGAAAAAGTGACCGTTGAAGCGTTTAGCCATGAATCGCTAAGCCATGGCTATAGCGCCATAACAGGTAAGGTTGTGACGTTGCCTGCAGGAAGGATGGTGAAAATGTCGGTGACGCCAGGCAATAAAGAACCACAATACCCTTCATATGTCGCAATGCGAGTATGGATTGATTGGGATCAAGATGGCGCAATGAGCGAGTCTGAAATGGTGTATAAGTCTGCTTCTGATGGCATTTTTCAGTTTACTTTTGAAGTGCCTACTGAAGTACCCGATGGCGTCACATTAATGCGTATAGCCAGTGATGCTGGTGGTGGGTCTGACAACGTATGTAAGCGTATTCAGTATGGTGAGGTGGAAGACTACCTGGTGACAATTCGTTAAGGATAAAGCAATGAAACCAATTTACTCAACGATGCTATTGATGGGACTTTGCACAGGTACAGCAATGGCTAAGCAAGGCGAAATAATAGCACAAGAAACTATCAATTCGGGATCGTCTATTTCGGGCTTAATCAATGATCATATTGCCATTGGCACAGCGTATGACAGTCAAACAAAGCGTTTTCTAAACGTACAGCCTGTCTTGGGTCGTATTGATGAGACTTATGGCAACAGCGAGGTCACTTTCAAAACCGGCATTGACATGAATTATGACGATTTACTTAGCACGTTAAACGGCAGTGTTGATTTAGATGTCAACTTTCCTGTGGTACGTGTTTCTGCGGGTGCGTCATTAGCAAAAGAAATGGCGTCAAGTACTTACTCAAGCTCTTATACTTTCAGTGCTCGAAGTACGCCTAAAAAGCGTTTGTATCTACCTCAAGATAGCAATGTTGGTTATACCTTATCACAAGCCGGTGAGGAGATAGCCAATAAACATCAAGCTAGATTGCAACAGTTAGCCGGAGATGAATTTGTATCGGCTATCGAATATGGTGCCAATATTATGGTGAACCTGAAAATAGATTACGGTAGCAATAAAGATAAGTCTGAAATTGGTGGCTATCTTGATGTGGATCTCTACGGAGGGGTATTTAATGTGGGTGGACAGCTTAAGTACCTACAAGACGATACTAAATCCTCAGTTAAAATAACTGTGCGTGCTATTCAAAATGGCGGTGACCCAAAGCAACTATTAAGTATTATTCCAAATAATATTATCTCTTGTTCGCTGGATAATCCAAAGCCTTGTTTTGATATGTTTTATGAAGCAGTGCAATACGCTAAAACAGGGTTTGGCTCGCAGTTAAATTCGTTGAGTGACTATAACGTAGTGCGTTATTACACTACACGTTATGACAGTGCATCATTGGCGTTACGCCCGCTGGTTGCTGATTATCAAACTATTCGCAATGCCACAAAGTGGTTGATCAGTGAGTTGGAAGATGACTTTAAACAAGCTGTATTGGATGAGCAGCGAGCTTCTAAATTATTGACTAGTTACTATGCGTATTTGCCACAAGTACAACGTAGCGCGGTTGAATCAATACAAAGCCTAGCCTACGACAATGCTTGGTTTTTATTTAATGCGGCGCAGTTCTGTCGTGATAATCCATTTGGCACTGCGTGTGAGGACGAAGTACAGAAAATGAAAGATGATTGTGCACGTCGTGGCAAGATTTGCCCTGCTAGTTACGATATAACGCAATTACAGCTACCACAATCCGATCGCCTAGACTGGAAGCAATGCGAGCTCGCTCGTCAAGAAGCGGTGCGTGCTGGTGTGGTGAGTGAACAAGATAGTGTTAAGTATCGTAATATGCGTTGGGCACCTACTTTTATAAATATCAATGCACCTGCAATCGGTGTTTTAAATTGGCGTTTATGTGAAGGGGCATTAAGCACCTATGATAATGCATTTAACGCAGGCTAACTGACTGAGCATAACTAAGTCACAAGTCATAATGTGGCTTAGTTATTTAGCTAAAGGAGCAATCATGAGATTAGTAGCAGGGTTAATGCTTTTATTAGCGTTTAATGTGTGTGCAAAGCGTTATTATAGTGAACAGTTCAGTGAACAAGATTTAGGAAAAGCATTTAACACTCAGCTTTATCAAGCTCAGACACAATGTTTAGCTGGTGATGTTAAATATCATAAAGAAAGTGCCGGGCAATTAGACTATTTGCAACATTTAAACGAAACGCAAATAAGGCGGCGAACATTCGGGGAAATACACGGTGGTATCAACTTGTTTATTGTTGCTGGCAGTGTTTCAACGTCTATTACACATAAAAACGCGACAGATAACTTAAGTTTAACCTCACAACTGCACCTAAAATTGTCGCAAGGCTACAGTACGTTAGAAAACCGTCAAATAATTCATAAGGGGACGCAATGTGGAGATAGTTTCATTTATCAAGTGAACTTTGGACGAGACTTATTTATCAACACGCGTTTGCACTTTCGATCAGAGGCAGATTACAAAAAATTTATCACAAAAATTAAAATTCGCTTGTTGTTTTTCACCAAAACTAAAACCAAAATCAAAGAAATTGAAAAGCTTGCCCAAAATGCGGTGCTAACCATTGATGCAAATTCCAATGGCACTTTACCACCAAAGCTGCAGCAACTGCTAGATAGCAATCCACAACACTGTCGTGGTAATAATATTTCTCCTTGTTTAAATACCTTACAAGCGTTGGCTGATTATACGTTTGGAGGAGAGTTAAGCAATGAGCTGAGTACGTTACCGAAGTTGCCGCGCAGTATAGTTACCAAATCGTATGAAGAATCAGGGCATTTTGATGTAAATGTAGATGAAAATATAATGAATGTTGAGCAGTATGAGCTGGTATGGCGAGATATAGATCAACGTTTCGGGCAGGCCTTACGGCGTTATCAACGAGCAGATGCATTCTTACAAGTTGCAACTGAGCAGGAGCAAGCAAATGCACAAGCTGAACTTGACGTGGCCCATGTGAAACTGTCCCAGTTAGAAGACCTAAGAGCAACCTGTTTTGTACAACCTTGGCTAGGGCAATGCCATTAATAGCATGTCCTTATCTTAATAAGAGACGACACTTTTATTTGAGTAAGTTACATTCGGGTATTTTTTCTACGTTATCAACTTACTTACATAGAATAACTATGCGTCGCAGGTTCTGCCTTGCCAAAACACACAGCAAAGATCAACATGTCCTAGTTATTTAGTGCAGATGACTTGAATTGAAAATAAAGTGGTGGTTAACCATTAACCAAATGGGTAGGCGAGTTTAAAAAGTAATTCTAATCGTATATTTTATGTATATCTGTATGGTCATTCTTGTGGAGCTATATTTTTGCATTTTTATGCCTTTATTTTTGTTTTTTGTGGATTGATTTGTTGATTTTTTGTTTTTTTAAATTGTTTTTTAGAGATGTTATGCTTGATTTTGTTTTGTTTCCCATGTTAAAACATAACTAATCCATCAACAGGACAAAATTGCTCCATGAAAAATATTACGCGTTTGTCACTACTGCTTAACCTCTTACTGATTAATTGTGTCAGTGGGGTGTAGTGCGCGTAAACAGAGCAACTACTTTCAACCCCGCACATTGCGGGGTTTTTTATTTTTTGGGGATGAGGAATAAGTTATGCAGGATAAAGTATGGATTTTTGATACAACATTACGTGATGGTGAGCAAGCGTTAAAAGCCAGCCTAACGGAAGACGATAAAGTACAGTTAGCACATGCCATTAGCCGTTTGAATGTTGATGTGATGGAGGTTGGTTTTCCAGTATCCAGTCCTGCAGATTTTAGAGCTGTGCAGCGAATTGCTAACGAGGTACGCAACCCGGTTATTTGTGGTTTAGCACGCTCCGTTAGTAAAGATATTGAAGCATGTGGGGAGGCGCTTAAAGGTGCACAGCGAAGTCGTATTCATACCTTTATCGCAACTAGCCCGCTGCACTTAGAACATAAATTGCGTATGAGCTTAGATGATGCCACTGCAATGGCTGTTAAGTCGATTAAACTAGCGCGTAATTATACTGATGATGTTGAATTTTCTTGTGAAGATGCAGGGCGCACGCCACACAGTGACTTGTGTCGCATTGTTGAGTCAGCTATTAACGCCGGGGCATCAACCATTAATTTGCCCGACACTGTTGGTTATGTAACACCAGATGAATATGCAGCGATGATCCATCATTTGATGAATAACGTGCCTAACATTGATAAAGCGCGTTTGAGTGTACATTGCCATAACGATTTGGGTTTAGCGGTCGCCAATTCAATTGCGGCGGTACAAGCAGGGGCAAGACAAATTGAGTGTACTGTGAATGGGATTGGTGAACGTGCAGGAAATTGCTCGTTAGAAGAAGTCGCGATGATCATGAAAATGCGCCAAGACCATTTAAATGTGCGCACTGATATTCACAGCGAAGAGATTTATCGTGCTTCTCGTCAGGTGGCAAAAATATGCAATATGGCGGTACAGCCAAACAAAGCGATTGTTGGTGAGAATGCGTTTGCCCATAGCTCTGGTATTCACCAAGATGGAGTATTAAAAGCGCAAAACACCTACGAAATTATGTCTCCAGGAAGTGTTGGGGTGCCAAATAACCAATTGAATATGACGTCACGCTCAGGTCGTCATGTGATAGAGCACCGTTTAACTGAATTAGGATATCAAAAGTCAGACTATGATATGGACTCGCTATATGAGAGCTTCTTAGCCTTAGCAGATCAAAAAGGCACAGTTTATGACTATGACCTTGAGGCCATGATTTATTTTAATCAAATTAGTGATGGCGACGAACACTATAAATTGGAGTTTGTAAATTCTACCTCTAACTCGCAATCGGTCGCCAGTTCCACTATTGGTATGACAGTGGGGGAGCACTCAAAACAAGAAGCGGCGACAGGCAATGGCCCTGTAGAAGCGTCGTTTTTAGCTATCGAGCGCATTACTGGTATGGCGGTCGAAGTGCTTGAGTATAACTTAGACGCAACCGGTCAAGGTGCAAGCTCATTGGGTCAGGTAGATATTATAGCGAAATATAATGGCCGACAATATCACGGCGCAGGTCTGGCGGCCGACGTTGTTGAAGCCTCTGTGCGGGCGATGATCCGTGTTTACAATCTTATTGATAGAGCGCAAAAAGTCTCTAGTTTAAAACAACAAAGGAAAGCAGGATGAGCCAAGCAAGTTACCAAGTTGCCGTACTCCCAGGAGATGGCATTGGGCCTGAAGTAATGGCAGCAGCATTAAGTGTTTTAGGTGCCGTTAGCGAGAAGTTTAATTTTACCTTATCGCTTACAAGTCATGCGATTGGTGGTGCAGCCATTGATGAATTTGGTCAAGCGCTCCCTGCTGCAACTCTTGTTGCATGTGAGGCAGCGGATGCTATTTTATTTGGCTCTGTAGGCGGCCCGAAATGGGAGAATTTACCACCCAATGAACAGCCTGAGCGTGCCTCATTATTGCCACTGCGTAAGCATTTTGGGTTATTTTGTAATTTGCGCCCGGCGCAACTGTTACCTGCATTAAGCGCAGCCTCACCACTTCGCGCAGATATTAGTGAGCAAGGCTTTGATATCTTATGTGTTCGCGAGCTCACCGGTGGTATTTATTTTGGTGAAAAGGGCCGTGAAGGCAATGGGTCAGAAGAGTCGGCGTTTGATACTCAGCGTTATTCACGGCATGAGATTGAGCGCATTGCGCGATTTGCTTTTGAAGCGGCTAAATTACGCCGTAATCATGTTACATCAGTAGATAAAGCAAATGTACTCGCATCGAGTGTGTTGTGGCGAGAAGTGGTAACAGAAATAAGCAAAGACTACCCAGAAGTGACACTGGATTATATTTATGTTGATAACGCGGCAATGCAATTGGTTAAGCAACCAAAGCAATTTGATGTGCTGCTATGTGATAACTTGTTTGGCGATATATTATCTGATGAATGTGCGATGATCACAGGCTCCATGGGATTGCTACCATCAGCCAGTTTAAACCAATCAGGTTTTGGTTTATATGAGCCAGCTGGTGGCTCGGCGCCGGATATTGCAGGCAAAGGTATTGCCAACCCTATAGCGCAAATTTTAAGTGCGGCGCTGATGCTACGTTATTCACTCGGTCAAGATGAAGCTGCGCGCAGTATAGAAAAAGCGGTGGCAGAAGCGGTGGCCGCAGGCGTTGGTACCCCTGATATTTTTCCACAGGCAGGCTATACCACACAAGATGTTGCCCAAGCGATAGTGGCAAGAGTTTAACCTATTTATTTGGCAGTCTTCGTCAGGCTGTCAACAAAATTGAGGACGTAGCAAGTGGCACAAACCTTATATGACAAAATTTGGCAATCTCATGTGGTTACCAAGATTAATGAACAAACTGATTTACTTTATATCGACAGACACCTAGTACACGAAGTAACCTCACCGCAGGCATTTTCAGGGTTAAGAGAAAAAAATCGCACCGTGCGCTGCCGAGAAAAAACCTTTGCTACCATGGATCATAATGTCTCGACGAAAAGTCGTTCTTTAGATGCTGCCAGTGAAGTATCAAAAAACCAATTGATGGCATTGGCTAACAACTGTGAAGAGTTTGGTATTGTACTGTATGACTTGAACTCTATTAATCAGGGCATTGTGCATGTAATGGGCCCTGAGCAGGGGATCACTTTACCAGGCACGACTATTGTCTGTGGTGACAGCCATACTTCAACTCATGGTGCATTTGGTGCTTTGGCGCATGGTATTGGCACCTCAGAAGTAGAGCATGTTTTAGCAACGCAAACCTTACAGCAGAAAAAAGCCAAATCGTTAAAAATTCAGATCAATGGTGTATTACGCCCCACAGTCACTGCCAAAGATTTGATCATGGCAGTAATTGGCAAGTTGGGAACGGCAGGTGGCACTGGTTATGTGGCTGAATTTTGTGGTGCTGCCATAGAAGCACTTTCAATGGAAGCACGTATGACTTTATGTAACATGAGCATTGAAATGGGTGCCAAAGCGGGTTTAATTGCGCCGGATGAAACGACTTATACTTATCTAAAGGGTCGCCCATTTGCACCAAAAGGGAGTGATTTTGATGCCGCGGTTGCTTATTGGCAGACATTACGTACAGATGAAGGGGCTGAGTTCGATTATGTGGTTGAGCTCAATGCCAAAGACATTCAACCACAAGTGACTTGGGGCACAAGTCCTGAGCAAGTAATTGGCATTGATGAGCGTGTACCAAACCCTGAACAAGAGCCAAACCTAATTAAAGCAGATGCAATTCGCAGTGCACTGCAGTACATGGGGTTAGAGGCAGGGCAAAAACTTTCTGACGCTAAAGTTGATACTGTATTCATAGGTTCTTGCACTAATAGCCGAATTGAAGACTTACGTGCTGCTGCAGATATCGTTAAAGGTAAGCAGGTGGCCAAAGGGGTAGAAGCTTTAATTGTGCCTGGTTCAGGACTGGTAAAGCGCCAAGCAGAGCAAGAGGGCTTAGCTGAGATATTTAAAACGGCGGGGTTTGAATGGCGTGAACCTGGTTGTTCAATGTGCTTGGCCATGAATGATGACCGTCTAGAGGCAGGTAAGCGATGTGCATCTACTTCAAATCGTAACTTTGAAGGGCGTCAAGGTCGTGGTGGTCGCACTCATTTGGTGAGCCCTGCTATGGCGGCAGCGGCTGCAATTACGGGTCACTTTACTGATATTCGAGGAGAAGTGTAATGAGTTGTTATCATCAAGGCTTATTGGCACCGTTAGATAAAAATAACGTAGATACCGACCAGATAATCCCCAAGCAGTTTTTAACTTCTACTAGCCGTGATGGATTTGATAAAGCGCTGTTTTATGATTGGCGCTACTTAGATGATGGAAAACCAAGTCCTGATTTTGTGCTTAATCGTGAATGCTACCAAGGGGCATCAATTTTACTTACACGAGATAATTTTGGCTGTGGTTCATCGCGCGAACATGCTCCTTGGGCATTAAAGCAATATGGATTTAGTGTTATTTTGGCGCAAAGCTTCGCGGATATCTTTTTTAATAACTGCGGCAATAATCAAATGCTGTGTATTGCTTTACCAGCAGATATTCTAGCGCAGCTGTTTAAACTCACCGAACAACATCAAGATATTCAACTGGAAGTTGATTTGGCCAATCAGCAATTGCGTAGTCAATACTTTGATGCCATCAGTTTTGATATACGTTCAGATATTAAAGCAAGGTTGTTAAGTGGTTTGGACTTTATCGGTGAAACTGAGCAGTTAAATGACCATATTAATGCGTATGAGCAGCAGCTAAAATTGCAAAGGCCTTGGCAGTAAATGTTTGTCGAATAAATAGCTTTAACGCATTTGATTGCATCGAGCCAAAGGGAGGATTACCCTTTGGTTTTTTATTTTTAGGTATTGTCTTTTTAGGGATATCATTATGAAGTTATTTGCGCTTAGTGTTTTGGCTGTTACCAGTGCTATGGCATTTTCTCGCCCTGCACCATTGGTTTCTATTCCAACACATGATGCATTTTTTAATCAAATAGCAGCGCACTGTGGGAATGCTTATGAAGGTGAGGTAACTGTTGATAATGCATCAGGACCTAGTTCATTTGCCGATAAAAAGTTGATTATGCACGTTCGCCGCTGTGACGAGCACCAGTTACAAGTACCATTTCATGTTGGAGATGATGCTTCACGTACTTGGATCATAACTAAGACTGGCAGTGGCTTAAGTTTAAAACATGATCATCGTCACAAAGATGGAGCCGATGATGTTTCGACTATGTATGGCGGTCATACATTAGATGCCGGTTATGCGAATGTTCAGTCGTTCCCAGCAGATCAATATTCAAAAGAGCTTTTTGTTCGTCAAGGGATCCCGCAGTCGATGGGTAATACTTGGCAAATGTTTATTTATGAAGAGGTGTTTAGCTACCGTATGGTACGTGAAGGGAGAGAGTTTAGGGTCGACTTTGATTTAACGCAGCCAATTAAACCACCCACTGCACCTTGGGGTTATAAAGACTAATTTAGACTCGCATTAATTTGTTTTAGTGGCTACTTTTAATAGGCTACTAATACCCGTTTTATTAAAACATTGATCACTCTAGCGAGCTAAATGACGCATTAACTGCATTAAAAATGACTCATGTAGAATAACTGTATGAATCATTTTTTCCTTGTTACTAAGTCATTTATCTATCGCAGTATCTGATCATTTATTTAATGCAATTGGTATAAAACGCCAATCACGTTGGCGTCTTAAATAAGGACAAGTTATGGCGATAACAGAGCGACAAAAGTTATTAGTACAGCGTAGTTTTGCACAAGTAGAGCCAATTGCTGAGCAGGCTGGGGATATTTTTTACACCACATTATTTGAATATGATCCGTCCTTAAAACCATTATTTAAAAACAGTATTAAAAGCCAAGGGCAAAAATTAATGGGCACACTTAAGTTAGCTGTAGCGGGGCTAGATGATTTAGATAAATTGGTACCTGTATTACAAGCTTTAGCGGAACGTCATGTGGGTTATGGAGTTCAAGCAAAAGATTTTACACCAGTAGGGAATGCTTTATTGCATACTTTAGAGGTCGGCTTGGGTGAGCAGTGGAATACCGAATTACGCCAAGCATGGATTGATACAATTCATATTGTTGCTGATGTAATGAAAGCGCATGCGTTTGCTAAATAATGCACTTTTTGGCTGTTGATACGTATTTAACCTGTGTAATTTGATACGATTTTATTTTTAATCAACACATTTCACGTCGACACCTAGATCGCTTTGAAAAGGTCGTGGTGTAGTAGGTAATTTTTCAAAGCGCTGGACCCCTTTTAATAGCGTTAACTGTGGAGCCTGTCCTTGACATAACTTGATACTATGGCGTAATAAAAACACACTTTGTTGCAAAAAATGCTCGTAGTTATCTGATTTTATTTTTAATAAATAATGGTCATTATTATACTTAGTTTGTTCATAATGTACTTTATGGTCAAAGTCATACAGCTTTTCTGACTGGCCTATTATGATAGGCGTTTGTTGGCAAGCTATTAACATTGATGATATGACTACGATGATTAATTGACTACAGCGTGATATGTTTGAGCTAAAGTGTGTGAGATAAATCATAGCAGAACAATTCTTTTTCTAAGTTTATTTAAGTGTAACATAGTGGAGGTATTTACTTGTTAAACCACCTTAAAAAGTTATTACAAAACAAAACCTCAAAAACAGCTGAGCACGAAGTATTAGATTTTAATACAGCGTTGGCAGCCTTGTTAGTCGAAGTCATGCGTGCCGATGGTAAGCTTTTAGAGAGTGAATTTGATAAAATTCGCGAAATCATGATTGACCGATGCCAACTAACTGTAGAGCAAGTCACACCCTTAATCGATAAAGCACAAAAACAAGTCGAACAGGCTATCGACATGTATGCATTTGTAAAACAAATCAATCAACAAACGTCAGATATAGAACGAATAGATATCATCGAGTTGCTATGGCATGTTGCTTTTGCTGATGGTGAGTTAGATAGCTATGAGGATCATATTATTCGTAAAATTTCGGGCTTACTCTACGTTGCTCATGCTGACTTTATTAGTGCGAAAATAGCTGCACAAGAAAGTGCGTCAAGTAGATAAGTAACCTAACTGATTTTTAACAGCCCTCAATTGAGGGCTGTTAAAGCAATTGCATTAAATAAATCATTTAACTTGCTAGCACTATCAATGTTTTAATCAAATTGGTATTAACCCTAAATCACTCGTGAAAAACGTGAGGTTTTTAGTTGTTGTTGTAAATAGGCATCAAAACACATACAAATGATACGAATGAACAAGTTACCTTTATGAGTCACTTCAATCTTGTTGGTATTTACTTTTACTAATCCGTCTTCAGCAAGTGGGATTAATGCTGTAAGCGCATCTGCAAAGTGTGTAGTAAAATTGATATTATAATGTGCTTCAAAGGCATTAATATCTAGCTCAAAATGGCAAATAAGCTGTTTGATCACTTCCGCTCTTAATTTGTCTTCACCAGTGAGCTGCATGCCTTTGTTAATGGCAGAGCCTTGCTGATTAACAGCATCATAATAGGCTTTTAAGTCTTTTTCATTTTGTAAAATGGCACTGCCAATTTGTGAGATTGACGATACGCCCAATCCAAGTAAGTCACAATCACCACCAGTGGTGTAGCCTTGAAAATTGCGATGCAATTTTCCTTGATTTTGAGCAACAGCTAATTCATCTTGTTTTTTAGCGAAATGGTCCATACCAATAAATTGATAACCTGCATTCGTCATTTGCTCAAGGGTATTTTTAAACATCGTTAACTTTTGCCACGGGCTTGGCATATCCGCTTCTTTTAGTTTACGTTGCGCTGCAAATTTATCGGGTAAGTGGGCATAGTTAAATACCGAGACTCTATCGGGGCTAAGTGCTATTAACTTCTTAATGCTATGTGCAAAACTTTCTGGTGTTTGGTGAGGGAGGCCGTAAATCATATCAGCGTTGATTGATTTAAAACCCAGTTCACGAGCATGCTCCAATAAAGCAATCACATCATCCATATGCTGAGGGCGATTAACAGCTTCTTGTACTCTATCATTAAAGTCTTGTACGCCAAATGAAACGCGATTAAACCCCATGACTTTTAAATGAGCCAACATGTTATCGGCAAGTGATCTTGGGTCTATTTCAATGCTGCGTTGCGCAGTGGTTGAAAAGACAAAGTGCCGCTCTAACAAGGTAATTAAGCGCGTCATTTGTACAGCAGTTAAAAATGTTGGGGTACCGCCACCTAAGTGAAGTTGCTCAACAGTGTAGTTTTTAAACAAAGGCGATTGCGCTTTTATTTCTAGTTCAAGATTATCTAAATAAGTATCTGCTTTGTGTTGGTGGCGGGTCACAATTTTGTTGCAGCCACAGTAGTAGCAAAGCTGATGACAAAATGGAATATGAACATAAAGTGAGAGCGCACGGCTATTTGATGTACTAATGGCTGAGCGTAAGGTAGATGCATTGTAGCCTGGCTCTAAAGAAAGGGCTGTAGGGTATGAGGTATATCTTGGGCCTGAAACATTATACTTTTTGATTAGGGTGTCATCCCATGTCGGAAAATTAATCACGCTACGCACTCGCTAAGTTAACTTATTAGTAGAGTGAGAGTGTAAAAGGTTTTACCCTAGCGAGTATTGATCTGCCGCAAAAAGCAATGAGCCGCATTACTTACGACTCATGTTCTTTTAGAGTTTGAATTGATTAACTGTACCGTTAAGGGCTTTGGCCAAATCATTTAAGTCGTGTGCTTCGCTTGCCAGTGTTTGCGCATGGTGCGCTGTGCTATTAACTAAGTCATTTATGGTACTGAGACTATTGTTAATATCTTCAGCGACGACGGTTTGTTCTTCCGTTGAGGTAGCAATTTGGTGGCTTTGATCTTGCACAGTTATCACTGAGTCTGCTATTTCTGTGAGCGAGTCTAGTACCCCTTGCGTTTGTTCAACGGTACCTTGTGCTTGGTCTTGCCCTTGACGCATCATAGTGGAGGCTTGCTGCGCAATTTGTTGTAAGCGAGAGATCATATTACGAATATCATCAGTAGACTCTTGTGTACGACTGGCCAAAGAGCGCACTTCATCTGCAACTACTGCAAAGCCTCGACCTTGTTCACCTGCGCGTGCTGCTTCAATTGCCGCATTCAGGGCAAGTAGGTTAGTTTGCTCGGCAATACCATTGATCACATCAATCACTGCACCAATGTTACTGGTTTCTTGCTCAAGGCCTGATACAACTTTGGCAGCCTCACCAATGTGTGTGGATAGCTCTATCATCACCTGTTGTGCCTGATTTGAACGTGTAGCACCATCTTGTGTCATACGTTGAACGGTTTCTGCAGCTTGGTTTGTTTCTTGCGCATTACGTGAAATTTCAGTCACTGTAGCGGCCATTTCGGTCACTGCTGCACTGACGCTATCTACTTGTTGTTTTTCTTGTTGAATTTCATGATTGGTATTTGCCGATACTTCACTTAATTGAGCTGATGCATTGCCTAACTGAGATGCTTGCGTGGCGGTATCTAACATCATGGCACGCAACTTATCGATAAAAGTATTCATATGATGAGCCAGTTGACCTACTTCATCATGGCTTTTAATATCAATACGTTGGGTTAGGTCACCATCGCCAGATGCAATGTCACGCATAATTTGGGTTAATGTAGTAATGGGTTTTGCAATCATATGGGTTGCCCACCAGATCATCGCGATGACAATAGCAAGAATAACAACAACGGAAGAAATGGTGGTCATAACTGCTTGCTGTACAGGTTCTTCAATTAAACTAACCGGAATTAAAATACCCACATGCCAATCAAGAACAGGCGTATCTAAATGCACATTGTTAAATACGACATAGTACTCTTTACCTTTTAAGGTTACTGTAGTAGTGCCTGCTTTGTTATTTTCAATTTGTCGATTTAGTTCAGAAAAACCGTGTGTATTTTCAAAGCGCTGCTCTAGCGCATCTAACCCTTCTTTACCATTGGGGCCTTCATCGGTAATGGATAAGTCATGATTTGTTTGGTTTGATAAGTGAACAACTTTTAAGTCGTTGTCGAGTAAAAAGCCAAAACCTTGACCATGAAAGCGAATCTCCTCGACTAAAGCACTAATACGGTTAATCTGTAAGTCTACGCCACCTATGCCAACAAGCTCGCCACGAAGGTTACGCACGGGTTGTTGAACAACTGCAGATACTGCACCGGTATTAATATCAACAGTCGCAGAGCCAACATATAAACCGTTGTGGCTTAAAGCATCTTGCCACCAACTGCGTTTATAGGCGTAGTAAGGGTTGCCATCGGCGAACTTAGAGGTGCGTTCATTTTCTTTGAAATACTCCCCAGTATTAGCTGAGCCAAAAAAGGCTGATAACACATTTTCATCGTTGCTACTGATGCGGATAAAGTCTTTATTGATGTTTTCATAACCATCGAGAGTGGATAAGTTAGCTTCTCTAGTATCGTATTGCTCAAAAAATTCAATAATATGTGGACTGGTAATAAACGATTTTACCAATTTACCATACTGAGCAAAGAATGATTCCATCGATAGCTTTTCACCATAGATATAGCTTTGCGCTTCTCGTTCAATACCTTGTCTTGAGAGCGTTGCGATATGGTTAACAAAGTAGCTAGCCGCGATGATCAGCAGTACAGAAATCGTGCCACCGATGAGTAGAAGAATTTTTTTTCTTAAAGATAAATTTTCAAGCATATTCTGTTCTTTTTTTTATCATGCGCAAAAGGTAATCAAACCATATCTGTGCCTACTTTGCTACCATTTACGCTGAGCGTTATTAAAACAAGTATGGCTAATGCTGCATGTTTTGCATTTTATGGCCCACAAGTAGTATCATGAAAGCAGCTCTCTTGCTGAAAAGTCGCATACGTAAAGCTATTAAAGAGGCACAAAAAAACGCCCAACGAGGGGCGCTTTTGATAAAGGAAATGGTTTACCGAATGGTATTAATTAGCCGCGAGGACCAGCCTGCTTGATGGCGTCTGACACATCATACTTGGCAAAGTTCTCTTTAAAGTCTGCTGCAAGTTTTGCCGCATATTCAGCATACTTTGTTTTGTCTTCCCAAGTATTAATTGGGTTAAGTAGCGCACTTTCAACACCAGGCACTTCGACAGGCACATTAAGGTTAAGTGACTCGATATGGGTGGTTTCAACACCGGCTAATTTGCCCGATACGATGGCATCAATAACAGCACGTGTCGTTGGGATATCAAAACGTTTACCAATACCGTATGGGCCGCCAGTCCAACCTGTATTTACGAGGTAAACTTTAGCGCCGAATTCACGTACACGCTTCATTAGTAGTTCAGCATAAACGCCAGCTGGACGTGGGAAGAACGGTGCACCAAAACAGGTTGAGAAGGTTGATTCAATATCAGCCGTTGAGCCGATTTCTGTTGAGCCAACTTTTGCGGTGTAACCACTTAAGAAATGATAAGCAGCGGCTTCTTCAGATAACACAGAAACAGGAGGCAACACGCCACTTACGTCACAAGTTAAGAAAACAACAGCTTTTGGCTCACCAGCACGGTTCTCTACTTTGCGTTTTTCAACATGCTCAAGTGGGTAAGCGGCACGCGTGTTTTGCGTTAGGCTGGTATCTTTGAAATCAGGTAAACGGTTTTCATCTAGCACTACGTTTTCTAAGATAGTGCCAAATTTAATAGCGTTCCAAATCACCGGCTCGTTCTTTTGTGATAGGTCGATACACTTAGCGTAACAGCCGCCTTCAATGTTGAATACACTGCCAGGTGCCCAACCATGTTCATCATCACCAATAAGGAAGCGAGTAGGGTCTGCCGATAGTGTTGTTTTACCAGTACCTGAAAGGCCAAAGAACAATGCTGTATCGCCCGCTTCGCCTACGTTCGCACTACAGTGCATTGGTAACACACCTTTGGCTGGTAAAAGAAAGTTCTGTACTGAGAACATCGACTTTTTCATTTCGCCAGCGTAATGCATACCTGCAAGCAGTACTTTACGCTCTGCAAAGTTAATGATCACAGTGCCGTCGCTGTTTGTGCCATCGCGCTCAGGGTCACAGACAAATGATGGTACATTCATTACTTGCCATTGCGGTAAATCAGAGGCGTTGTAACGGCTAGGTTCAATAAACATGTTCTTGGCGAAGATATGGTGCCATGCTGTTTCGGTTGTGACGACTACAGGCAAGTAGTGCTCTGGATCGGCACCCACTTCAAGGTGAGAGACGAAGTGGTCATTATCTTGTACGTGTGCTTCAACACGAGCCCACAAAGCACTAAATTTATCTGCATCAAATGGGCGATTTACATTACCCCATTGGATGTCGTTCTCAGTGCTTGGCTCTTTTACGATAAATCGGTCATTTGGTGAACGACCTGTACGACGGCCAGTTTTTGCAACGAAAGCTCCATTTGCGGCTAAAGTGCCTTCGCCACGGCTAATGGCGTGTTCGACAAGTTCGGCTGCAGTTAAATCGACAAAACGAGTAGCGCTTGAAGTCATGTTATTACCTAAATGTGAGAATTGAACGGGATAGCTCTGAAGTTCTGACTAACTTTAAGCTGAAATTATAGTAACAGATGGCTTTGATATATTCGAGCTTTTGAAGGCGCTAAAAAGGCATAAAAATGTCAAAAAACTTAAATAATTTCAATGATACCGGTGTCATGAAAATTATTAAAATAGTGATACCGGTGTCATTTTTTAACAACAAAAAAGCCGTTATTTTGACGGCTTGATATTAGAAACATCCGCTAAGGCTAATTTAATTAAAAATTGCTTTAACATCACTTTCGTTAAAGGTGTAGTTTTTTAAACAATAATGACAGCTAATATTGATTTCACCTTGCTTTTCTATATCAGCTAGTAACGCTGGTTGGCCTACATTAACTAAAGCATTAATGGTTTTTTCGCGGCTACAACCACACACGAAGTTTATTTCTTGCGGTTCGAATAACTGGGGGTTATCTTCATGATATAAACGCGTCAGTATTGTTTGTGCATCTAAGTCTAATAACTCTTCATCTTTGATGGTGTCGCTCAGTGCTTCTAAATGAGTGAAATCTTCTACAGACTTTTCTTTATCAACAGGTAGCACTTGTAAAAACAAGCCTGATGCTTTTACACGCTTCTCTTGTGTACGGGTGGCAAACCACAAACGCGTTTTCAGCTGTTCTGATTGGGTAAAATAATCTTCTAAACATGCCGCAAGCGAGTCTGATGCCAAAGGAACGATACCCTGATAGCGCTCTCCCTTAATTGGTGTGATGGTGATCACCATATACCCTTTACCGAGCAGCTGAGGAATAGATGACCCTGTTACTTCACCTTGTAATCTAGCCACGCCTCGCATGTTCTGTTTGTGGTCGCCATTGATAACAGCATACTTAACGGGTCCATCACCTTGCAATTGCACAGCAATATCACCTTCAAATTTTAATGTTGCTGTTAATAAACTAGTCGCGACCAATAACTCGCCAAGTAAAGCTTGCACTGCTTGTGGATAGTTATGACCAGTAATGATCTCGTTAAAGGTGTGATCGATTTGTACCAACTCGCCGCGTAAATCGAGTTTTTCGAAAATATAACGGTGTAGTAAATCAGGTTGCATTTATAAAATCCTAGCTAGCTTGACTTCAATTTAAGTAATTCACGTCTTTGCTTCTTATCCGGCTTGTTAACAGGATGTGGTGCAAAGAAGCTGTTATTTTTTCGCGCTATTGCATTTTGCTCGCGCTTTTGTATACTTTGTTCCGATTCAAGGTATGATTGCTCTGCAATTGGTGCGGCTTGTCGTTTGTCGAGTAACACTAAAATAGTCACCTCTTTTTCGTCAACCCCCTGTGCTAGCTTAACCTTGGCTCCAAGCCCAACTAATTTACTGGGTTTACAGCGTTGCCCGTTATAGTGTACTTTACCCCCTTGTATCATTTCTCGAGCGAGTGCTCGAGTCTTGTAAAAACGAGCTGCCCATAACCATTTATCAAGCCTAATGGCCTCATTTTGATTGGGTTTTTCGGGGGCTTTTTTAGTCACAATTTATTAACCATAAAGAACGTGTAATAATGCAATAAATTTAGCATATTTCCTCGTTTAAAAAAAGCGTGTGGAACTCTTGCTCTATGCTGTGTTCAAAGGGTTAGCCGATAGATTGCGGCGAAAGCAAACTGTCATATTAGCGTGCTTGTTGTATTTATACTGATTAAGGTACACTTGCCGCTCAACAGAATAAGAAAAGACGGATATGGAATTACAATTACAACAGTTACAAAAAACATTGCTCGCGCTGCCTCATGCAAAACTTAGTCGCATGGTGGTTTATTTGGCTGTTGTTTATATTGCTTATTTATTGTCACACATGTTTTGGTTGGTGTGGCCACAGCCAATAACACAATCTTTGCCTTCTATGTCTTCAGTTTATGCATCAAGTAGCTCTGCAGCAGGTAGCCAAGCCATCATCAAACAAAACTTATTTGGTAACGCGCAAAGTAAGCCTGTTGATAAGCCAAAAACAATCATCTCTGATGCACCACAAACAGCACTTAATGTGCGTTTAACGGGTATTGTAGCAGTCAGTTTAGATGATAGTGCTGGACTTGCTATTATTGAATCTCAAGGCCGACAATCAACCTATGAAGTGCGTCAAGCAATTGAGGGTACTCGTGCTAAGCTTGCGCAAGTTTTACCAGATAGAGTCATTTTGGATGTTAGTGGCCGTTTTGAGACGTTAATGCTCGATGGCCTTGAGTTTTCAAAGAATGTTGCCATGCCAATTACAACTAAAGCACCGGCTAAGCAATCGAGTCTCGTACGTACAATTCCTAGAGAATTGACCGAGCAAAAAGAAGCGTTACTCAAAGACCCTGGCAAATTGCTCGATTATATTCGCATTACGCCATTTCGAAGTGCTGGGCAGCTAATGGGTTACCGTTTGAGCCCGGGCAAAGACCCAGCTCTGTTTAATAAAATGGGATTGAAAAATAATGATTTAGCCGTTGCTATTAATGGCTATCAACTCACGGATATGAAACAGGCCATGTCAGCCATGAATGAGCTAAGAAATAGCACAGATGCCACTATTACGGTAGAACGTGATGGTCAAGTCATGAGCGTGCAATTTAGCCTGTAATGATACTAAATTTGGAGTTTAAAAATAATGGGTAATAAGCTACACCTCACAAAAATCAAAAAAGGGTTAGCTAGATATGCAGCTCTGATGTTTGCAGCTGGTTTGTCGCTTTCTGTGTCTGCTGTTGAGTATGCTGCCAACTTCAAAGGCACTGATATTAATGAGTTTATTAATATTGTTGGCAAAAATCTAAATAAAACCATCATCATTGATCCTAACGTGCGTGGCAATATCAACGTACGCAGTTATGAGTTAATGGATGAGTCGTTGTATTATCAGTTTTTTTTAAACGTACTTGAAGTATACGGCTACTCAGTGACAGAAATGGACAGCGGTGTCTTAAAAGTTGTACGCAGTTCAGATGGCAAAAAAGGTAATGTACCTTTAGTTGAAGATGAAGAAGCGGGTAATGGCGATGTGATGATCACCCGCGTAGTTCGAGTTAGGAATGTCAGCGTACAGGAACTTGGTCCACTCATTCGTCAATTTAGCGACCAAAAAGATGGAGGCCACGTTACTAACCTCAATTCTGCCAATGTTATGATGTTGACAGGTCATGCGGCATCTGTGAACCGTTTAGTTGATATTATTAAATCGGTAGACCAAGCGGGTGATAAACGCGTTGATATTGTAAAACTTAACCATGCAACTGCTGATGACGTGGTATCTGTGGTTGAAAGTATCTATAAAGATAGCGGCAAGGGTGCCATTCCTGACTTTTTAATACCTAAAGTTGTGGCTGATAGCCGTACAAATAGTGTGATTGTGAGTGGCGAGTCTCAGGCGCGTAGCCGTGCGACAGAATTAATTAAACGACTAGACAACGAACTAGAAAATCAAGGTAATACCAAGGTATTTTACCTCAATTACGCTAAAGCGGAAGATTTAGTAAAAGTACTGCAAGGTGTGAGTAAAACTCTACAAGAGGATGCTCAAGGTGGTAATACTAAATCACGTAGTCGCAGCAATAAAAATGAGACCAGCATTGAAGCACACCCAGATTCAAACTCACTTGTTATTACAGCGCAGCCCGATACGATGCGCTCCCTATCTCAAGTTATTGAGAAGTTAGACATTCGTCGTGCACAGGTATTAGTTGAAGCAATAGTCGTTGAAGTGTACGAAGGAGATGGCATTAACTTTGGTTTGCAATGGATCTCTGAAAAAGGCGGTATGCTGCAGTTTAATAATGGCAACACAGTCCCTGTTGGCTCTTTAGCTGTTGCGGCACAGCAAGCGAGAGATAAGACAGTAACCAAAACTATTACAGGCCAAAATACTGAACTTAAAGAATTTGATGAAACAATCGAAGGTGACTTAGGCCCATTAGGCCAGCTATTAGGCGGTGTAAATGGCTTAGCAATGGGGATTGTTAAAAATGACTGGGGTGCGATTGTGCAAGCAATCTCAACCGATACTAAGTCAAATATTTTAGCCACGCCTTCAGTAACGACCATGGATAACGAAGAAGCATCAATGATTGTCGGTCAAGAAGTGCCAGTCATTACCGGTTCTACCTCTGGCGATAATAACTCGAACCCGTTCCAAACGGTTGATCGTCAAGAAGTGGGTATTAAGCTAAAAGTTACCCCACAAATCAATGATGGTAGCGCGGTACAGCTTACAATTGAGCAAGAAGTATCTAGCGTAAGTGGCGCAACCGCCGTGGATATATCGGTGAATAAGCGGGCGATTAATACCACAGTGATTGCTGATGACGGCGGTATGGTTATTTTAGGTGGTCTGATAGATGAGAACGTACAAGAAAGTGTCTCTAAAGTTCCATTGTTAGGTGATATTCCAGTACTAGGTCATCTATTTAAATCGACCAGCACAACTAAGCGTAAAACTAACTTGTTGGTATTTATTCGCGCCACTATTATTCGTGATAGTCGCAGTATGAATGACTTAAGCCACTCGAAATATAACTTTATTCGTACCGAGCAAGAGCTTCAGCAAGAAGATGGAATTGATTTGATGCCGTTTGAAGAAACGCCAGTATTACCAGAGTGGAATGATGCACTGGTATTGCCACCTACATACGAAGAGTTTTTGAAAAAGCAAAACAACAAAGAGCTTAACAATGATGACTGAGAGCAAGCTAGAGGCGGTTACTGATATGCCTGTCAGTGAGTTATCCACCACAGACATGCCTGCTGAAGTGCTTGAACAGTCCGAACACATTGCACAATCACCATTGCGATTACCGTTTGGTTATGCGCGCCGAGAAGGCATGTTGCTGAGCAAACAGCCCGATGGCTTGGTGGTTTATTATCGCGGGGAGCTTGCCGTTGAGGCTCTACTCGAGGTGCGCCGCATTGTTGGTGAAGCGTTTAAGCTAGAACAATTAGCAGATGATAAGTTTGAATTGTTGTTGGAAGTATCGTATCAACGCGATAGCTCTGAAACACAGCAAATGATGGAAGATATCGGCAACGAAGTTGACTTATTCTCATTAGCTGAGGAGTTACCACAAACTGAAGATTTACTTGCTGCTGATGACGATGCGCCCATTATTAAACTGATCAATGCGATGCTCAGTGAGGCCATTAAAGAAGGCGCTTCTGATATCCATATCGAGACCTTTGAGCAAGATTTAGTGATCCGTTTTCGTGTTGATGGGGTGCTCAAAGAAGTGCTTAAACCGAATCGTAAACTCGCCTCATTACTTGTATCGCGTATAAAAGTTATGGCCAAGCTCGATATCGCAGAAAAGCGTATTCCACAAGATGGTCGTATTAGCTTGCGCATCGCGGGCCGTGCGGTCGATGTGCGGGTATCAACTATGCCTTCTAGCTTTGGTGAGCGTGTGGTACTTCGCCTTCTGGATAAAAATAATGCGCGCCTGAATCTTGAAGATTTAGGTATGACAGAGCGTAACCGTGATTTGTTTGCTGATATTATTAGTAAGCCGCATGGTATCATTTTGGTAACAGGTCCTACAGGGTCAGGTAAAAGTACCACATTATATGCGGGTATGAGTCAAATTAACTCCAGAGACCGCAACATCTTGACGGTTGAAGACCCGATTGAATACGAAATTCCAGGAATTGGTCAAACTCAAGTAAATACCAAAGTCGATATGACGTTTGCACGAGGTTTACGTGCCATTCTTCGTCAAGACCCTGATGTGGTGATGGTGGGAGAAATTCGTGATCTTGAAACAGGACAAATTGCAGTTCAAGCCTCATTAACGGGTCACTTGGTCATGTCTACACTGCATACCAATACGGCCGCAGGTGCAATTACACGTATGGAAGACATGGGTGTTGAGCCTTTCTTGCTTTCATCTTCGTTACTAGGTGTATTATCACAGCGATTGGTTAGAACGCTTTGCCCAAGCTGTAAAGAAGCGCATCAAGCTGATGAGCGTGAATGCGAACTACTTGGTGTGTCATCAGATAAACCAACCATGATTTATCGTGCCATTGGCTGCGAAGAGTGTAACTTCAACGGTTATAAAGGTCGTACCGGTATTCATGAGTTGTTAGTGGTAGATGAAGCGATCCGTGAACTTATTCATAATGGTAAGGGCGAACAAGCTGTTGAAAAGTATATTCGTAAGACAAGCCCGAGTATTCGTCAAGATGGTCTAGCTCGTGTGCTTAAAGGTCAAACTACTCTGGAAGAAGTATTACGTGTAACACGTGAGGAAGGATAGGTATGGCGGCGTTTGAGTACCGCGCCTTAGATACAAAAGGCAAAGAAAAATCTGGGATTCTAGAAGCAGATACGGCCAAGCAAGTCAGGCAAATGCTACGCGAAAAAGCGATGATGCCACTTGAAGTTTTACCTGCCGCTGAAAAAGATAAGCAACAACCAGATGGTGGCTTTAAGCTATTTCAGGGATACAAACCCTCGGTTGCGGATCTTGCCTTAATCACTCGCCAATTGGCGACATTAATTCAATCTTCATTGCCAGTGGAAGCGGCTGTAATGGCGGTTGCTGAGCAGTGTGAAAAGCCGCGGCTAAAGCGCATGCTGATGTCAGTGCGCTCTAAAGTCGTTGAGGGTTACACGCTTGCAGATGGTATGTCGGAGTTTCCAAATGTCTTTGATAATTTATATCGCTCAATGGTTGCCGCGGGCGAAAAATCAGGGCACCTTGATCAAGTATTAAATCGCTTGGCTGATTACACTGAGCAACGCCAGCATATGCGTAGTCAGATCACTCAAGCGATGGTTTACCCCATTATCTTGGTGATTTTTGCAATTGCCATTGTGTCGGTTTTACTCGGTACGGTGGTGCCAAAAATTCTAAAAACGTTTGAAAAATCTAACCAAGTTTTGCCATGGACTACTGAGTGGGTGATGGCTGCTAGTAATTTTGTTCAAGATTATTGGCTAATTAGCTTGGTGGTGATAACTGGTGGCGTAGTATTATTTCAGCGCGCCATAAAGCAGCCGAAAGTTCGCTTTTGGTTTGACAGCAAGCTGCTCGTACTACCGGGTTTGGGCAAAATTAGTCGAGGTATTAATACAGCGCGTTTTGCTCGTACTCTCAGTATCTTATCTTCAAGCTCAGTGCCTTTGCTTGAAGGCATGAAGATATCAGGACAAGTTTTAGAGAACCAAAAAATTAAAGCTGCGGTTGCAGAGGCTGCAACCCGAGTTAGCGAAGGTGCTAGCTTACGCGCTGCGCTACATCAAACTAAGCTATTTCCACCGATGATGTTGCACATGATAGCCAGTGGTGAAAAATCGGGTGAGTTGGAGCAGATGTTAGAGCGTGCGGCTAATAACCAAGACCGAGAGTTCGAAAGTATGGTGAGTGTATCACTGAAGCTTTTAGAACCAGCAATGATAGCGAGTATGGCGGTAATCGTACTATTTATTGTTATGGCTATCTTACAACCTATTATGGCTATGAATAAAGCCGTTGGCTTATAGTCAAAAAGTAACATATAGGCATGTGTCTAACATGCTGCATTAAGTTTTCAATTGTGAGGGAAAATATCGTGAATAAACAATCAGGCTTTTCATTATTAGAAATTATGGTGGTACTGGTGATCATTGGTATGATCATGTCTATCGTCGCGCCAAATATTATGGGTCAACAAGAAGAAGCCGCTATTGATAAAGCAGGTTTAGATATTCAGCAGCTCGAAGATGCTATGAATATGTATAAATTAAAAAATAAGGCGTACCCAACGACTGAGCAGGGTTTAGAAGCGCTTGTTACACAAACCTCAATAGACCCTACACCAAAGCGTTTTCCTGACGGCGGCTTTATTTCTAAATTACCGGAAGATCCATGGGGTAACCCGTATCAACTAGTTAGTCCTGGCGAAATGGGTAAAATTGATATTTTTTCAATGGGTCCAGACGGTGAAGTAGGTACTGAGGATGATATTGGTAACTGGGATGAAGACAAGTAACACTAAGCCTTTATGAATAATTTGTCACTTCAACGCGCTACTACAAAGCATCATAACGGGTTTAGCCTCATTGAGATCCTTGTAGTGATTACCATCATAGCTTTTGCAACCAAAATGGTGACTTACAGCTTTGGTGGTGATATTGAAGAAGAACTAGAAAAAAAAGCGCTACGAACTCACAGCGTCATTAATATGGCTTCTGAATTTGCTGTGCTAAATCAGCTTGAGCTGGGCTTCCATTTAGATAAGAACACGCTAGAACTGTTGGTATTTGATGGTGACAAATGGACGGCATTAGAATCAGAAGAACTCTACAAGCCAATAGAATTTAGTGAGCAATACAAAGTTGAGCTGAACATCGAAGACTTAGCATGGGCACAAGATAACTTACTAGAACAAGCAAATTGGCGAGAACTGATGGGTACCAGTGATGATGAAAGTTTGCTGGAATTAAAAAAACTCAAAGTACCACAAGTACTCATTTTATCTTCAGGTGAAGTTAGTGCTTTTCAATTTACCATCGAGTTGGTTGAGCAAAGTGAGCCTGTTTATTTTATTGAAGGTGAATTTATGGCACCCGTCAACTTGAGAATGGAGCCGCAATCATGACACGCAAGCAAAGTGGCTTTACACTACTTGAAGTGATGGTTGCGATGAGTATTTGTGCTATGGCAGGGATTGCTGCGATGCAAGCGACCGGAGAACACATTACTCATATTTCCACGTTAGAGGAGCAAACTTATGCTTCTTGGGTGGCAGAAAACCGCCTTGTAGCAATACGAGCCAATGCTGAAAATTGGCCTGGAAAAAATGGCCAAAAAGGCGAAGAAGAGTTAGCGGAACGTACATGGTACTGGCAACAAAAGGTGATTGCCACAGCTGATCCTAGTTTTGTAAAAGTAACGGTTGAAGTATTTAGCGATGAAGCATTAAAGCATTCGGTTTATGACTTAAGCACGTTTATGCTAAAAGGTAAATCGTGATGCGCCAGCGTGGTTTCACATTATTGGAAGTGATGGTTGCGTTGGGGATCTTAGCATTTGTCGTAATAGCGACACACCAAATCCTCGACTCAACCCTCAGAGCCAAAGAAGCATCAGAGTCTACCATTGCTGAATTAGAATCTTTGCAGACGACTTTTCGTTTGATGGATCAAGATTTCAGCCAAATGACTAAGCGAGAAGTACGTAACGAAGCGGGTGATAGTAATCCCAGTTATGTATTGCATGGGCGCTATGAATTACAAAGTCAATTTGATGGTATTGCTTTTGTTCGTGATGGTTGGACAAATCCAATTAGTTTATTACCTCGCTCTGAATTACAAGCGGTAGGGTATCGTGTCATAGATGATAATTTAGAACGTATATACCGTATTTATGTAGATGAATTAGATGGTGCTGAACCACGCTCGCAAGTGGTGATAGAAAATATCGAAGAGCTTAAGTTTGAGTTTTTAGATGACAAACAAAAGTGGCAAGATGACTGGAAGAAAAAAGCTTTACCTTTAGCGGTTGCTGTTACCTTGCAAGTGGAGGGGGCAGCACCCATTAGACGTTTGTTCTTAACACCTGGTGATGGCAAGGAGCAACAAGCGCTTAGTGACAATGGTCAAGGGCGCATTAATGATGGACAAGGTCGCTCAGAACCCTCTCGTGGTGATGATTTTAATTCTGGAGGCCGAAAGTGAAGCAGCAGCGTGGAGCGGCCCTGATCATTGTTTTGTTCATTGTGGCATTAGCAGCAACAATTGCTGCAGAAATGGCAGCTAATTTAATGGTGCAAGTGCAAAGAGCACAAAATATTCAAACGCACCAGCAGGCTAAGTGGTATAGCTACGGTGCTGAAGAGTTAGTAAAAAAAGTACTTTTGGAAAGTAAAAAAGAGGAACCAGACAAAGTGCATTTGGGCCAGCCATGGGCGTTAAGCGATGTCCCGTATCCAGTGGACCATGGAACTTTAAGTGGTGAGGTAAGTGATTTACAAGCTTGCTTGAATCTAAATGCTTTGCGCGCACCTAAAAGCCAAGATGGTATTTCAAGTGATACGAACCCGGCTCATAAAGCATTATTGGCGCTATTAAAAAATATTGAAGATTTACCGCTGGAAGAAAGCGAAGAAGCGTTAGCCGATAGTGTTTACGATTGGCTAGATGAGGACAGTATTACTTTCCGATCAGGCGCGGAAGAAGATGAATATATGTCTAAAACGACACCTTATTTAAGTGCCAATAACTTATTGGCATCTGAGTCTGAACTACGTGTTATCAAAGGGTTTAACCCTTTAGTGATGGAAAAGCTACTACCCTATGTTTGTGTTATTCCGGGGAACATCGAATTAAAAGTGAATGTAAATACTATAAAAGCTGAGCAGGCATTGTTGTTAAGTGGTTTATTAGAGGGGTTGAGCTCATCAGGTGCAGAAGCGGTGATATCAGCTCGGCCAGAAAAGGGCTTTGATAATGTTGAAGATTTTTTTGTGGAAGCAAGAAATCAAGGTGCTAAAGTAGATAAAAAAAGTAATGAATTATTCACCATCGATAGTAATTATTTTAAGTTACGCGCAAAAGCGCTGTTTGACGATAGGCGCTTTGCAATGACCTCAATTATTCAAATAAATCAAGGTCAAGCAACCATACTGGCGCGAAAATTTGGAGGCGTACAGTGACAGAGAAATTAATGGTCCGTGTGGATCAGTCACACCAAAACCCAATTCATTGGTTGGTATTTTCATCGGTAGATGAACAAATCATTGCCAGTGGACAATTACAAAGCACAGAACAACTTGAGCAGTTATCACAAAAGGCGGTGAACAGAGAGGTCATTCTGTTATTAAGTGCATCTCAAGTACAGCTAAAGCGGGTGCCTTTACCAACAAAGTGGAATCGAAAATTAGAGCAAGCGCTACCATTTATGCTCGAAGAGCATCTTGCTTGTGATGTCGATGAGTTGTTTATTGCCATTGGGCAACCAGCACTTGATGGTGAACAACACTGCGTTGAAGTGGCAGTGTGCGATAAGCAATGGTTTTCGCAATGGTTAGCACTTTTTGACGAACATGAAATTGAGTTAACGCGAGTTGTGCCTGATGCGTTACTTTTACCTGAGCAACCAGACAATACTTTGTCAATGATTGAACTTGGTGAGCAATGGCTATGCCGATTAGGGCTTTGGCATATTAGCGCGATTGAAAAGAGCTGGGGAGCAGATTATTTACACGCCTTGCAACCGAGTAAGATTGTGCATTATAGCCCCGCTGAAGGTGTGCCTGAGGTTGCACCTAAAGAAGCTAAAGAATCAGAGTATGAACTTCCCTTAGCACTGCTAGCTAAGCAGTTAGGAAATAGTACTTTCAATTTACGCCAAGGTGTTTTTGCCGCAAAGAAAAAGCAACCACAGTGGTGGCGAGATTGGCGTAGTGGATTAGTTGCTGCTGGGATTGCTATTGGCTGTTTTGTGGTTGTTAAAGGTACTCAATTAGTCATGCTGCAAAAGCAAGCTGATGATTTTAAAGCGCAAGCAGTAGCAACCTATCAGCAAGCTTTTCCGGGCAAAGTGGTACGTCCCCATTTACTTAAGAAGCAAATTGAAGGTGAACTTGCTGGTTTGAGCAATACCGAACATGGTGGTTTTTTAGAGCTGACGAATCATTTGGTCGCGGTATATGGTGAGGTTAACAACTTTACACCTGAGACATTACGTTATGACCGTCGCAGGAATGAATTGAGAATTCGTGCTCGAGCAAATGGCTTCCAAGTATTTGGGCAAGTCAAAGCCATTTTAGAGCAGCGTGGCTTAACGGTTCAGCAAGGCTCTTTAAATAATGACGGTGATGTAGTGATTGGAGAAATCCGACTGCGAGGTGATGTATGAAACAACAAGCTTTAAAGTATTGGCAATCGCTTAAAGAGCAAGAGCAAAAACTACTGATTGTTGCAAGCATCGTATTTGTTATATTTGTGCTCGTGATGGGAGTATTTAAACCATTGAGTGCAGCGGTAGAAAAAGCACAAAAGGATAAACTCCGCCAGCAAGAGCTCGTGGCTTGGGTAAATAATAGTGTTGCTCAGTTAAAACAGAGCGCGGTGATAAGTAAAACGGGTAAAACGAGTAATTTATCGATTTTGGTCAATCGCACCCGCGGGCAGCACCAAGTTAATATCAGTAAAATGCAGCCTAGTGAAGGTGCGCTGAGGCTCACCATAGATTCAGTTGAGTTCAATAAATTGATCGCTTGGTTAGATGAGTTGACTAATAAGCATGGCGTGAAAATAGAGAGCTTAGATTTGGCGCAAGATAACCTGCCAGGTTACGTGCGTGTGAGCCGTTTGTTGTTAGAGAATTAAATATGAAAAAGACAGTTAGTTTAATACTCATTTTTATTGTGGCCTTTAGTTTATTTACTGTTTACAACATGCCAGCGTCAGTTGCCCTGCAGCTTGTTGGCAAGCAACTGCCACCGACCCTGCAAATTGGTGCTGTGAGTGGCACCTTGTGGCAAGGACAAGTAAGCGAAGTGAGAGTGAGTAATGTACAGTTAAACAACGTACGGTGGAGTATAGAAGCACCCGCGCTATTACTGGGTGATATGCAAGGCAATGTACGTTTTGGTAATGCGCGTGATAAGTCAGATATTTCTGGTCGTGGTGACTTTACTGTTGGGTTGTTTGATCAATCCGTATGGTTATCTGATGCTTCTATACGCTTTAGTGTCGAGCAAGCTATGTCGCAAGTGACCTTACCATTACCTGTTAAAGCAAAGGGGCGTGTATTACTTGATATTGATAACTATCAAAGTGGTGCGCCTTATTGTGAGGCATTACAAGGAGAGATCCGTAGTCCAGGCATTACAGTTGAGGGGCTAACAGGTTGGTTTGAAATAGGCCAACTTGGTGGTAATTTGAGTTGTAAAACAGGTGACATTGCTGTGTTAGTAGACCCTGATAACCGCTTAGGACTACAAGCTGATGCGGTATTGGCTGATAATTTTCAGTTCCGTGTTGCTGGCAATATCAAACCCGATGCTTCTTTACCTAAAGAGGTACACGATGCAGTTAAGTTTTTAGGGCGTCCAGACTCTGAAGGTCGCTATCCAGTAAATTTATAAAGAAAATGATACTTGAATTTAATTTTACACCCCAACATCGTCAGCAATTAAATGAGTACATCGCATTAAGAGATAGTGCGATGCCTTTGAGTGCCGTCCAAGGTTACTTGTTTGCGCTTATTTGTGGGCCTGATGCGAGTGAAGTAGAACAGTGGTTAGCACAGGTCTCAGGGAATGATTTGGCAATGGATGAAACCATTGTATTTTCCTATATGGCATTGCATCACCAAATCAGTGAGCAAGTATTTTCTGGGGGCTATCAACTTCCTTGCTCTGATGAGGTTGATTATGGGGAGCGTCATTTGTGGAGCGTTGGTTTTGTGCATGGGACAAAAAGCTACTTTGAATCACTGTTAACGTCCAGCAAGGTGAGCAGTGAACTCAAAGAAGCACTACAAATGGCGACCGAGCAGCTTGCTTTTTTTTCATTAGAACATGAGCAAGTTGCTGCATATTGTGCAAGTCATGACTGCGATGAAGCTCTCTTTGTGCACCAGCAAGGGGAGTTAGCACAAGAGTTTGCACAAGGCTATGCTCAGCTTATTGAAACCGTCGCTTTAGAGAGTGGCTTATATGATGAAGAGGAAGGGTTTTAAGTGATTTCTAACTCTATTTGTGTGCATCCCTTTTGGCAATACACAAGCCCTTTTTGAGCAATATCAACGGCTAAATTAAGCTTTAAAGGCTGTTGACATGTTTCACACAACACTGTTTTCCCAGCACTAAGCTTTTTAAGTAATTGTTTTTGCTGGTTGAATGATGCAGCACGGCGTTTATTGAGTTGACTAAAGTCCATTATATTCCTGTTCTTTGAATTGAACGCTCTATTATGTCGCAAATATTTTCTAATTTATCCGTGAAAAAGAATAAGCTCATTTCACGCTCTACACAGTATTGTTGAAAAAATTTCCTCAACGCAATCTCACTACTCAGTTGTTCATCTAAATGAGTCGCTTGTTTTTCTGTGAGCTCTATTTGTTGATCTATGCGTGTACGTGCTCGCGTTGCCGCTGATGGACGTTGCACTTTTGTTGATTCACTCAAAAAGTCGATACTTTGCGCTAGAAATTGCTCTCTAGGCTGTTTTATAACCTCAATATCAGTTGTAAAAAGTGCAAGGACTAGTAACACAAAAATTAAAAATTTTTTCATAATAACGGCAATTTTGATCTCGATAGGATAATACCGCCCTGAGTTTAATAAAATAGCACAGTGAAAAGCAAGCTCAGATATGGTGTGTATACTCAATACTGTGCCCTACTTAAAGCATTACGTGCAGATTGTTTTATGGGGGAATATTGATTTGTTTGGTATCAATCACCTACCAAGCTTGCGTATAATATCCCTATTCTAGTTGAGGTTACCGTAGCAAGTAACAGTCGATCATAGCGGTCTAAGGAGCTTCGATGGACAAGCAAATAAAAGTTAAAAATATACCTTCAGAGGTCAAAATCCAAAAGCCGGATGACCTGCAACCGGACAGGTTTAATCCGAGGAATCGTATTTATGTGCGAGCTGTGCAGGGCCTTCATCAATTATTGAGGAAAAGAATCGGCTTTGTGGGTATGTTAGCTTTTATGCTTTTGCCATGGCTACACTTTAATGGCCAGCAAGCGGTGTTATTTGATTTATTTGAACAAAAATTTAATATTTTTGGGTTAACGTTGTTGCCGCAAGACTTAACTATCTTGGCATTTATTCTCATGATTGCCGCATTTGCGTTATTTTTGGTAACCACATTTTATGGCCGAGTATGGTGTGGTTATACGTGCCCACAAACGGTCTGGACCTTTATATTTATTTGGTTCGAAGAAAAACTTGAAGGCACTGCAAATCAGCGAAAAAAATTAGATCAACGAGCTATGAACTTTGACAAGCTTTGGCGTAAAACGGCTAAACATAGCAGTTGGATGTTATTTTCTTTTTATACCGCGTTAACTTTTGTTGGTTACTTTACACCCATTCGTGAATTAGTACCCAACCTGCTGACTTTTTCAGCCAGTGGCTATGCCACCTTGAGTATTATTGTTTTCGCGATATGCACCTACGGTAATGCTGGGTGGATGCGTGAAATTATGTGTTTACATATTTGTCCTTACTCACGCTTTCAGTCTGCCATGTTTGATAAAGATACATTTACCGTAAGCTATGATGAAGCGCGCGGTGAATCAAGAGGTCCGCGTTCACGCAAGCAAGATCCAAAATCACTCGACTTAGGTGATTGTATAGACTGTAACTTGTGTGTTCAGGTTTGCCCAACAGGGATTGATATCCGTAATGGTTTACAGTATGAGTGTATCAATTGTGGCGCTTGTATCGACGCCTGTGATGGGGTAATGGATAAAATGAATTACCCTCGCGGTCTTATTTCATATACAACAGAGCGCAATCTAGAAGCCTCTGCAGAGAAAACTAAACCTATTAGAGGCAAATTAATCGGTTATGTTTGCATTTTATTGGTACTCTCTGGCGCTCTGATCGCAAATATTGCTATGCGAAAGCCAATGGAGTTGGACATTATTCGTGATAGAAACCAATTATATCGGGTCAACTTTGAAGGACTAGTTGAAAATACTTATACCCTTAAAGTGATCAACAAAGCCCAAGTTGCTCAAACGTTTCATATTGAGGTTGTTGGTTTAAGTAATTTTGAGTTTTTGGGTAAGCAACAAATAACAGTTGATGCTGGGCGTTCAATGAATGTTCCATTGTCAATTATCATTGACCCTTATGACTTGAAAAAGCCTGTGACGGAGTTTGAGTTTGCCATTTATCCTATAGATGAGCCAAACAGTCGCTTAACTCAGCAGACAAACTTTTTTAAGGGTAAATAGTTCAGTACACTGGCACTGAAATACAAAAGCGGGGTAACCCGCTTTTTTATATATAGAGAGAATTATGAGCGAATTTAGCTTTGCTAATTTAACACCCGATTTCATTTTAGATGCCATTGAGAGTATAGGGATATATCCAGAGTCTGGTTTACTGGCATTAAATAGTTATGAAAATAGGGTGTATCAATTTAAGGCAGAAGATAACTGTCGCTATGTTGTTAAGTTCTATCGTCCGCAGCGTTGGAGTGATGAGCAAATTTTGGAAGAACATCAATTTGCATTTAGCTTACAAGAAGCGGAAGTGCCGGTTGTTGCGCCAATTACTCGTGATGGAGAGAGCCTATTCCACTACAAAGGATATCGCTTTACCTTGTTTCCTAGCGTTGGTGGTCGCCAATTTGAAATGGATAACTTAGACCACCTTGAAATATTGGGCCGTTACATAGGGCGAATGCATAGCGTGGCTGGGTCACAACAATTTAGCCACCGCCCTAAGGTAAATTGCCAAGATTACCTGTATAAAGCTAAGTCTGCCGTGTTAAACAGTCAGCTTTTGCCGATGCATTTAGAGACGCCCTTTATCACCATTTTAGATCGTTTAATCACAAAAACAGAGCAAGAATATCATCAAGTTGAGCAAATCCGTTTGCATGGAGACTGTCATGCTGGCAATATTCTGTGGGCTGGTGATAGTTTAATGCTTGTTGATTTAGATGACTGTCGACAGGGGCCTTTGATCCAAGATTTATGGATGATGTTAAATGGTGATAGGCATGAACAAGCAATACAGCTTGATACTTTGTTGTCAGGCTATGAAGAGTTTAATTCATTCGAACAGCGTCAGTTAAGTTTAATTGAGCCGCTGCGAGCAATGCGTATGGTGCATTACATGGGCTGGCTTGCCACTCGTTGGCAAGATCCTGCTTTTCCACGGAACTTTTCGTGGTTTGCAACTGACAAATACTGGGAGCAGCAAATATTGGCTCTAAAAGAGCAGTTTGCAACATTACATGAACCTGCGCTTAGGTTAATTCCATAAAAATTGAGAGATATCCATGTTTAAAACAATAAAACAATCCTTCTTGCTGTTGTGTATTGCGCTGTTGGCATTTGCAGTCAACGCAGCTGATTTTACTGATGGTAAGCACTATCAGACGATAGAAAATGATAAAAGTGAAACACCAAAGGTGACGGAGTTTTTCTCTTTTTACTGTCCTCATTGCTATCAGTTTGAACCGATTGCTATGGCATTGGAAGAGAGCTTACCCAAGGGGGCTGAATTTGAAAAAAGTCATGTAAACTTTTTACAAGGCCTACCAGCGCAAGTGCAAAGCAATTTGAGTTATGCCTATATTATCGCGCAACAGGCTGGTAAAGAGCAGCAAGTAACCGCACAAATATTTGATAGTATTCACCAAAAAAAAGCTGAATTGTCAGATATTAAAGATGTAAAGAAGTTACTAGAACTTAACGGTATTAGTGAAAAAGATTTTGACCAAAGTATGAGCAGTATGTTGGTGATTGCTGCCGAACAAAAAATGCAAGAGCAGCAAGAACTGTTTGGTAAGCTTGGAGCGCTTTCAGGTGTGCCTACTTTTATTGTCAATGATAAGTACAAAATTAATATGCGTGAGGTAAAAAGCCAAGCTGATTTAGAAGCATTGGTTAAGTACTTACTAGCAAAATAAGAATTGGAGAAAGGTATGTTGAAGTTAATTAAAGCTGCAGCAGTGGCAATGATGTTGCCAATGCTTGCAAATGCGGCACAGTTTGAAGAGGGTGTTCATTATGAAGTTGTTTCAGAGCGTGGCACCAAAAAACCTGAAGTGACAGAGTACTTTTCATTTTATTGCCCAGCTTGCAAGGCGTTTGAGCCTCTTATTGCAGATTTTACACCAAAATTAAATAATGATGTTAAATTCAAGAAAAGTCATGTGAACTTTGTGGGTCCTCGTGATCCTGAACTGCAAAAAATAATGGCCAATGCACTGGCGACAGCGACTGTGTTACCACAAAAAGATAACATTGTTTCAGCGCTGTTTTCTCATATTCATACCAAGCGTGCAAAAATTAATGAGCTTGCGGATATAAAAGATATCTTTGTATCGCAAGGAGTAGATGGCGATAAGTTTGATAAATTATATAAAAGTTTTTCAGTTCGCACTAAAGCGTCGCGTATGACTCGCATGCAAGAGCAATTTCAAAATAAAGGCGCATTAACAGGCGTACCAACATTTATTGTAAATGGTAAATATAAGTTGTTATTGCGTGAATCGAAAACCACAACGCCTGATCAGATAAGCGCATTGATCAATTATTTGGCTGTGAAGTAAGTTAAAACCATTAAACATAATTAAAGGCCAGAGCTCAAAGCAACTGGCCTTTTTTATACTTAAAAAGTAAAGTGCTATTTACGCTTTAGAAAAACACCGGACTCCACATGGTGGGTGTAAGGGAATTGATCGAAAATAGCGATGCGTGATATGGAGTGTGTTTGACACAAAAGTTCAAGGTCACGCTCCAATGTATCAGGGTTACAAGAGATATAAATAATATTGTCGTAATTGGCGACTAATCGGCAAGTGAGCTCATCCATCCCAGCCCGAGGTGGGTCAACTAATATAGTCTGACAATGATAGTCTTGTAGGCTGATGCCATTGAGTCTTGAAAAACTGCGCTCGCCGTTCATTGCCTGAGTGAACTCTTCGCTCGACATCCGAATGATATCTAAATTTTTAATGTTATTCGCTGCGATATTATATTGTGCTGAGTAAACAGAGGATTTAGATATCTCAGTAGCAAGTACTTTGTCAAAGCTATCAGCAAGTGCAATAGAGAAGTTGCCATTTCCACAATATAGCTCTAATAAATCGTTATCTAGCGGTGCGCAAAGCGATTGAGCCCAAGCCAACATTTTTTCGTTTACTTTAGCGTTTGGTTGAGTAAAACTATTTTCTACTTGTTGATACACGTAGTCACGGCCATTTACTTTGAGTTGCTCAGTAACATAATCACTGCCAAAGACTACTTTTTGTTTTCTAGCTCGGCCAATAAAATCGATTTGATACGTTTGCTGTAATTCTAGTCGCAATTGTTGCATTGCTTCTTGCCACTGCTCATCTAATGGCTTGTGATAAAGTAAGCTTACTAAAATTTCCCCGCTGAGTGTTGAAAGATAATCAATTTGGAAAAGTTTACGTCGCAAAATATCATTGTAACGTAGCTTATTCATCATTACTTGCATCATATCTTGAATGAGAGGCGCTGCAGGGTCAAAGCGCTCTATGCGTATTTTCTGTTTGGTAGCTTGATCAAACATGATATGAAATAAATCATCACCATCATGCCAAACTCTAAACTCAGCACGTTGCCGATACTGAGCTTTGGGCGAGTCATATACTTCCAATTTAGGTGCATTGAATTTTGCAAATTGCTTACTAATGCGTTGTTGTTTCTCGTTGAGCTGCTGCTCATAGGTGGAAGTATCAATTAAAATGACAGCCATAATTACCAGTACCTTACAAATTAGAGACGCGCTATTTTAGGGGGCATGGAAGATTTGTCCAGTTTATCGCATAAAAAGTGTTTCTTTTTTATACTAAGAAGCTACAGCTTAGGTCATTTCGGTCGATAACAAGGAACGTGTGGTTATATTAAATGAAAAATGACCTCGATATTTGGAGCCATGTTATGAAAATTGGACAGTTACATCAATTGCTTAACCCAGCAATGACAAACAAAGCAAACAAGCCTAATGTGTTTATGCCTAGTGTTAACTTTAATTTAGACAGTTACTCTGGTGATAAAAATAAACTTGCCGCGATGGTATTAGATGACAAACTTGCGCAGGCATTGGGAATAGAGAAAAAGGCTGAGAAAGACAAACCTGTATTTGATTTTGAGGCTATCACTAAAAATGTGCTGGACTTTGTTACGTTAGCTGTAAAGCGAGCTCAAGCTGATGGTAAAGATGATGATGTACTCAAAGATATGCTTGGCGCTGCCCGCAAAGGTGTGCAGATGGGTATCGATGAGGCAACTGATGAATTAAAGGGAGCTAGCGCCTTTAATAGCGAAATTGAACAAGGTATAGAAAAAGCCAGAGAAGGTATTTTTAATGGTTTAGATGAGTTCGAAGAGGCCCTTTTTAATCCTCAATCTCAATCTATGCAGGTAAGTGGGGCGCAATACGCTAGCTTATCTAATCAAGCGCAATACAGCTTTCAGACAGCGGAGGGAGATGAAGTAAAAATCACCTTTAGTGATGTTCGCTCACAAACGAATGCTGCAAGCTACAGTCAAAAGGGTAATGATCACGGATTTGCAATGGGACAGCAGAGTCAACATGAGGTGAGCTTTTCCATAAGTGTAAATGGTGAACTTAATGAACAAGAGCAGCAAGCTATTAATGAAATGATGGAAGATGTGCGTAATGTTAGCGATTCATTTTTTTCAGGCGATTATGAAGATGCTTTTGATAAAGCGAAGACACTCAATATAGACAGCGATCAAATTGCTAATTTCACTATGGATCTTCGTCAATCAAAAACGACGGCTGCAATTAGTCAGTACCAGCAAACTAATCCTGTTAGAGACATTGAAAAGGGGCTACAGCCTTTAGATAAGCAATTAGAAAACATTCATGATCAAGGGAGAAAGCTAGGTATTGAGAAACAATTACCTGATATCCTTGCTTGGATAAATGATGGACAAAGCAGGTTAAATGAATTCCTTGATTATGCTCAAGGGTTCTTTGACCAGCTCAATACGCAAGCACAAGACAAGAATTAATTTATTTTTAGCGTTGTCCATGGCACACTGCTGCAGCTATAGGGTAGAGGAGTTGCAGTGTTTTGCCGCACATTTTGGTTTTTGATTCAGGCGTAGGTGGTACAAGTGTACTTGAGCATATTCAAGCACAACTGCCCTATGCTGAATATAGTTATGTGATGGACAATGCACTTCTACCTTATGGTTTGCAATCTGAGCAAACCATTCAGGCGCGTCTAGCTTGCTTAGTAAAACAAGTTAATCTATTTCATTGTTCTGTTGATCTTATTGTTATCGCATGCAATACAGCATCAACACACGCTTTAGCGGCTACGAGAGAAATAACGGACATTCCTATTGTCGGGGTAGTGCCAGCTATAAAACCCGCAGCTGAAAGTAGCCGTAAAAAGCATATTGCATTACTTGCAACTCCAGCTACCTCAAATAACACCTATACAAATTCACTCATACGTGAATATGCAAAAGGTTGCCAAGTAGATTTACATCATTCTACACACTTGGTCTCATTTGCTGAGCAACTTTATTGGTATCAAAAGTTTGACATTGAGCTCCTCTACAGTGAGTTAGAGCAGATTAATATAAGCCCGCAGGTAGATTGCATTGTGCTAGGTTGTACTCACTTTCCCATATTAAGAGCACAATTAAAATTTTACTATGGAGAGGGGATTGAGCTTATCGATTCGGGCGTTGCTATCGCTAAGCGTGTAGGTTTTTTGTTGAATGATAAATTAGGTTACCAAAAGCCAATTAGTAAAAGGCCGTTACATTTCTATGCAACGGCCCCAAACAATTTGACAGGCAATACGAACATTGTACTGCGAGCAATTAACCTAAATTGCTAGTACTTTCTTCTTCATCATTGAATTGTTTTTGCTTTGCAGCGCGTACCTTTAATGTGCGTTGTTGAAATTCTAAATCATTAAGTTGGGAAATTGCTTTATCAGCGTCTTTCTCAGCCATTTCAACAAAGCCAAAACCACGGCGTTTACCCGTATTCTTATCTTTTAACAATCGAACACTGAATACTTGTCCTTGTTGAGCAAATAATTCCCGAACCACACCTTCATTTGCTTTATACGGCAAGTTACCTACATAGAGAGTTTTAGTGGCGACTTCAGTTTTGTCACTAGACGGTTGGCTTGAAGAAGCCAAAGTCACTGTAAAGCCACCAATTAGAATTCCAACCGCTAATGCGAGTGGGGCGCTGATCTGGATGCTAGAAAATAATAGCTGCATTACGATAAATCCAATAATAGCCAGTATAAATGTAATTAAAAAAGACTTCTGAGATGATGATTTCATAATAAAGTTACCAATAAACAGGGGATATACATTAATTTAACAAATAAAGAAGCTATCTTAACTAGATTAATAAACTTCGCAATAATAAAAGTAGATATAGCTCAGAAAATTGCATTAAAAATATGCGAAAAAACGTTTTTATGTCTATTTAGCTTATTAAATGTGCAAACGAGCGAAGCTTTG
>NZ_ARPN01000006.1:0-3290 GCF_054966645.1 Pseudoalteromonas sp. SANK 73390 | reverse complement strand
GTCACATATGATCACTTTATAAATAGGATTAGTATAATCTATTTATATACTCATAGTTTAGCATTGCCATTTTATTATAACTGTATATACTCACAGTAAATGTACTGTATGGAAAACCAGTTATATGCGTCCACTAACAAAACGACAAGAACAAGTACTTGAATTAATCAAGGTATTTATTAAAGATACAGGGATGCCTCCTACGCGTGCTGAGATAGCAGATGCGTTAGGCTTTAAAAGTGCAAATGCTGCAGAAGAGCATTTAAAGGCTCTTGCTAAAAAGGGAGTTATTGAAATGGTACCTGGAGCCAGTCGTGGTATTCGATTAGTAGAAGAGCTCGAGCCAGATAAGCTGGGGTTACCGTTAATTGGTCGAGTAGCAGCCGGAGAACCGATCCTCGCACAAGAGCATGTTGAAAGCCATTGTCAAATTGATGCTAATTTATTTAAACCTGCAGCTGATTTCTTATTGAGAGTTAATGGTATGAGCATGAAAGATATAGGGATCCTCGATGGAGATTTATTAGCGGTTCATAGTACTCAGGTTGCAGAGAATGGTCAGGTTGTTATTGCCAGAGTTGAAGACGAAGTAACGGTGAAAAGGCTTGAAAAAGCTGGAAGTAAGGTTTTCTTACATGCTGAAAATGAAGAGTTTTCACCTATTATTGTTGATTTAGAGCATGAATCTCTTGCAATTGAAGGGTTAGCTGTTGGAATAATTCGTAACAACAGTTGGATATAACAACAACTTAACTGAAGGTTATTTTGAGTATTTTATCCGGCTAGTATCACAGGCCTAAAAAAACCGTTTTTTAAACAGCAGCGCTACTTTCAATTTGTTTTATTAGCAAAAGAAAGCTCTACGACGATTTTTCTATGGCCTTGTCAGGGCAATCTTTACGATGAAGGCAGCGAGCTTCCTACTGAATTAGAACTAGAAAGTCGAGATTAAACTACTCATTTACCCCGTTGCAAGCACTAATAATGTTATTTAAGCACTTGTATGTTGGTTTGATATTTCAAATATTCAACAAGGGCTATTGATAAGTAGCTTGTAAGCATGGTGACTTTGCCTTCATGAATATTAATTGTTATTAATGTCAACGAATGTGCCTAGTAATACAGTGGGTGTATTATCTTCTGTTCTTGTAACTACAGTTTCTACCGCGTTGCAACATACCCAACCGCCGCTTTTATGCTTTATACGATACTCAATAGCTAATAGGTCTTGATTTTGGCTATTGAGGACATTTTGTAAATGAACACTCATCTTTGCCTCATCATCTGGGTGGATAAGTTCAAACATATTGAGATCTCTAAGATCATTGATGTTATATCCTAAAATGGCAGAGTAGCGTTGGTTTATTCTAATGTTTCTTTTTTTGTTTAGATCATAAAGATATAACCCACAAACAGCAGAGTTGATGACTTGTTCTAAAAACGCTCGGTTTTGCTCAAGCTCTTTTTCTGTAAACTTACGCGCGGTTATATCAATCGCTGTGCCAACAATTTTTTCGACATTATTGTATTTGTCTAAGAGAGGATAAAGGGTTGTCTGATACCATCTCTTCTCATTGTTATTTGGCAACATCTCAACATACTCAATTGGTTGCTTTCGCTCACAACAAAGAGAGTAGTTACTTTTTATTTTTTGTACTATAAATGGTGAAATTACATTTTCATTTAACTCAGATAATCGTTTATGAATTATATCTTTGGGAGATATATTGACTCTTTCACAAGCCGCTTGATTAAATTGCAAAAAGGTAAAGTCTGCTTCAGGTTCGACTTTCAGTAGCCAAATAGCCTGACTTGTACCATTGAACAGGCTATTTAAAATATTTGTTTTTTCAACTACTTGAGATTCTAGTTGTTTATTGCTTTGAATATACCTTAATGCCCCAGACATAATGCAAGCACTACCGTCTTTATCGAACTGACTATTTCCAACAGCTAGGAACCAAGCGAACTTATTCTCATAATTACGACCTAAATATTCTACTTGGAGCTTTTCTTGTGTATTGAAATGCTCTTTTATTGCGTTCTCTACTATTTCTCGGTACTCGGGGTGGATATGTTCATACCAATCAAGGTAGGTAGGGTTCTTTAAATGCTCTTTACCTATCATTTTCATTAATGTGGGTGAATAGATAACATTGTCATTTTTTATATCCCATTCCCACACACCATCTTCTGTGGCATTGATTGCCCGTTCTATTCTTTGGTGAGAGGCGTCGAGCTCTTGCTTTAATTGTTTAAATGAAGATAAGTTGTTAAATACAACAAGTGTAAATTGTTGCCCTTCAAAGGATGAAGTAACTAATCTCATCTCCATTGGTATGGCTACACCATTTTCTGAAATTATTTGGCATAATTGTTCAATTGGTTTAGATTTTTGCTGCTTGGATTCTTGTAATACTGTTGAAAGTTTGCAAAATGGGTCGTCTAGCTGGATGTGCTTGGATAGTGATGTTCCTAACATAGGTGTAGCATTTTTATAGCCTAATTCATTTAGCAGCTGAGGATTACACTTTATTATATTATTAGACTTATCTAGTAATAATGTACATACAGGCAGGCTGTTTAGCATAAATTCGGTGGTCTTATGCTCTGAAAGTAATGATTTAAGCTGTTTTTGTTCGCTTGTTAGTTTAGACAATTTATCTTTTACACCAAAAAACTGGTTAGGTGTGGGAATTGCGACTGCGCTTGGAATTAACCTAAATAAATAGACTGCAGTGACCATGGATACGGAAGCTGTAAGCGCTTTAGAGATACCATGTATACCATAAGCACCATGCCACACTGTGTATATGCCAATTAAATGTGTTATTCCACATAATAAGATAAAACTCGAAAATAAAATAAACAGCCAATGTCGCCCCACTTCAGGGCGCTGCTTTGCAAAAATCATAATGGCGATAGGAATTGAAAAATATGAAGTTGCGATGAGTAAATCAGATATTACATTTATCCACAATAAATGAGGTTGCCATAAGTAACAGTGTCCATGAGGCATATAAGCTTGATGAAAAAATGAATGAATGCTGTTTAGTTCCACCTTCACATATCCTAATGTCAAAAATGTATTTTTAAGCCTAGACTTAAAAGCTGAAACCTCAAGCTCAGATGTCTATAGAGTATAATGTTTCGTCCGTAATAATGTAAAAAGTTACTGGTGTGCAAGTTATAACTGAAAACAAGTATATTTAGTGTATCAAAGTAAGCTTGTTAGGCTGTTAAATATACAGCAATAATGCTTATTGTATGATTTTTGAATGAAGAGCCTG
>NZ_ARPN01000005.1:0-2014 GCF_054966645.1 Pseudoalteromonas sp. SANK 73390 | reverse complement strand
TACTTTCACATGGCAAAGCCACACTATCATCGACGCTGTTTCGTTTCACTTCTGAGTTCGGCATGGGGTCAGGTGGGTCCAAAACGCTATTGTCACCAAGAAAATCTTTTTCTGCAAATGCTTTATAACATCAAGCTACGCTTGAACATCTCATTTGCGCAAGGTGAACTAATTTCGCTTTATTGCTTATCTAGTCACTTTGCTTTAAATCTGGAATTCGCTGATAATTCGTAAAAATCTACTCTAGTAAATACTAACTTCTAACAAACAAACCACTTTGGCGTTGTATGGTTAAGCCTCACGGGTAATTAGTACTGGTTAGCTTAACATATCACTATGCTTCCACATCCAGCCTATCAACGTTGTAGTCTTCAACGGCCCTTCAGTTAACTTAAAGTTAAAGTGAGAAATCATCTCGAGGCCTGCTTCGCGCTTAGATGCTTTCAGCGCTTATCAGTTCCGAACGTAGCTACCGGGCAATGCCATTGGCATGACAACCCGAACACCAGCGGTTCGTCCACTCCGGTCCTCTCGTACTAGGAGCAGCCCCTCTCAATTCTCAAACGCCCACGGCAGATAGGGACCGAACTGTCTCACGACGTTCTAAACCCAGCTCGCGTACCACTTTAAATGGCGAACAGCCATACCCTTGGGACCGACTTCAGCCCCAGGATGTGATGAGCCGACATCGAGGTGCCAAACACCGCCGTCGATATGAACTCTTGGGCGGTATCAGCCTGTTATCCCCGGAGTACCTTTTATCCGTTGAGCGATGGCCCTTCCATTCAGAACCACCGGATCACTATGACCTACTTTCGTACCTGCTCGACGTGTCTGTCTCGCAGTTAAGCTGGCTTCTACCATTACACTAACCGTACGATGTCCGACCGTACTTAGCCAACCTTCGTGCTCCTCCGTTACTCTTTGGGAGGAGACCGCCCCAGTCAAACTACCCACCAGGCACTGTCCGCAATCCCGATCAGGGACCTACGTTAGAACATCAAAACTACAAGGGTGGTATTTCAAGGTTGACTCCACACAATCTAGCGACTGTGCTTCAAAGTCTCCCACCTATCCTACACATGTAGGTTCAATGTTCAGTGCCAAGCTGTAGTAAAGGTTCACGGGGTCTTTCCGTCTAGCCGCGGGTACACAGCATCTTCACTGCGATTTCAATTTCACTGAGTCTCGGGTGGAGACAGCGTGGCCATGGTTACACCATTCGTGCAGGTCGGAACTTACCCGACAAGGAATTTCGCTACCTTAGGACCGTTATAGTTACGGCCGCCGTTTACCGGGGCTTCGATCAAGAGCTTCGACCTAAGTCTAACCCCATCAATTAACCTTCCGGCACCGGGCAGGTGTCACACCGTATACGTCATCTTACGATTTTGCACAGTGCTGTGTTTTTAATAAACAGTCCCAGCCACCTGGTCACTGCGGCTGACTTCAGCTCCAAGCGTAAAGCTCTTCACCTAATGTCAGCGTACCTTCTCCCGAAGTTACGGTACGATTTTGCCTAGTTCCTTCACCCGAGTTCTCTCAAGCGCCTTAGTATTCTCTACCTGACCACCTGTGTCGGTTTGGGGTACGATTCGAAATAATCTGAAGCTTAGAGGCTTTTCCTGGAAGTAGGGCATCAGTAACTTCACTACCGTAGTAGCTCGTCTCGTATCTCAGCCTTAGCAACCCGGATTTTCCTAAGTCACCAGCCTACATACTTTCACATGGACAACCAACGCCATGCTTACTTAGCCTGCTCCGTCCCCCCATCGCAATTATTCCAAGTACAGAAATATTAATCTGTTTCCCATCGACTACGCTCTTCAGCCTCGCCTTAGGGGTCGACTTACCCTACCCTGATTAACATGGGATAGGAACCCTTGGTCTTCCGGCGTGCGGGTTTTTCACCCGCATTATCGTTACTCATGTCAGCATTCGCACTTCTGATACGTCCAGCATACCTCCCGGTACACCTTCAACCGCTTACAGAACGCTCCCCTACCCCGCGAAC
>NZ_ARPN01000004.1:0-614 GCF_054966645.1 Pseudoalteromonas sp. SANK 73390 | reverse complement strand
GGCCCAAATTTGATTGCTCATCATGATTGCGTCTATTGAACGGCCTTTACAGACGTACACAACCTCACCACCAAATGTATGGCGGATTGAATCAACAACCTTTCGCCCTATATCTAGCGCCGATTGTTCATCAACGGTTTCACTCACTCCACGCATGACCAGTTCAAATATGGTGAGTAACATACCATCGCCACGCTCAGTAACTTTGCCAAATTTATCACCCATTTTGAGTTGCCTCCGAATATCTGTCAGACATAACCCCAATAAACGCAATGGCAGCCTCTAACTGATCAACGCTGCATTTTTTAAAATTGCCCAGCTCATACACTGTTTTAGTCGCTTCAATTTGGTGTGCGCTACTGAGTTTTAACCCGCGTAAAACATTAACCAGTTCTTTGAGCTGCTCGGCCATACAACGTACATACCATTTTTTTAGCTGCTCAATTAGTGCATGAATCATAGATGCGCGTAGCCATTCCAAACGCTCAATCGCCACATTCTTATTCATACGCTTAGCTTGTGCCTTGCTCCAATTGAGTAACGCAGCTTCCGAGCCATCACGTAAATAGCCGCGATAGCTCATGGCAACCCATACCTGACGCAGCTTATCCAGC
>NZ_ARPN01000003.1:0-469 GCF_054966645.1 Pseudoalteromonas sp. SANK 73390 | reverse complement strand
GACAAAGAGGGCCAGTACAGCAAAAGCAAGATTATGGAGTTGCGCAGTAAATACCGTTATAGCCATAAGTCGGACGACTGGGCCGCAGGTATGCAAGCGATAGATGACGCGTTTATTTTTGGCTCAACTAAAACGTATGTTCGTTTTTATGAGCGTAACGAGCTGGGCGCATGGATTCAGATCCCGTTGGTTAGCAAATCACTATAAAGGTGGCACCCATGAAAATGAGTAAATCACGCTACATTCAATTGATACACGTAGGCCAAGGTCAACTGGGTTGGGACGATGAGCTATACCGCACGGTGTTGTTTGAGCTAACTGGTAAAGATAGCTGTAAAGAAATGGGGGTTAATGAGCTAGATAAGGTGCTCAAACATATGCAAAGCAAGGGTTTTGAGATCATCACTAAAAAGCGTGCTGGTAAAAACTCGCCGATCACACGTAATAAAGAGCCAGAAGACAAAACGCC
>NZ_ARPN01000002.1:0-40352 GCF_054966645.1 Pseudoalteromonas sp. SANK 73390 | reverse complement strand
GTTCAACAGCCCCTAGCATTTAAACCAAAGTTTTACTCTGGTTTAAATACACCAATTACTTGCTCAAACTGACGTGTTGAAGCTTGCACTGCCTCTTCAGGTTGTGTCATGACATAGCCGCACTTTACACACTCTACCTTCTCTACATCATGCTCTTTAAACAACATCATCACGTCGAGTTCTTTACACTTTGGACAAGATGCCCCTGCAATAAAACGCTTCTTTTGTCTCATGGCTATGCGCCCCTACAACTATCAGCCAAACATCAATAGCTACAATTTTACCTTAAAGCTGCGCGCTAAGATACGATGGCACAATATATACACGGATAATCAGTACATAGGTGCTGACTTAAATACAATCGTTCATGTTACAATGTATATTATTCGGATTTAACAACAAAACACTATGATCCAGCTGACTAATATTGAATTACTGCGTGGTACTAAAAGTTTATTAAAAAATGCCAGCGCCACTTTATTTCCTGAACATAAAGTAGGCTTGGTTGGTGCCAATGGCTGTGGCAAATCTTCCCTTTTCGCGTTGTTAAAAGGTGAGCTAACACTGGATGCTGGTGAGTTATCCATCCCAAAAGATTGGTCAATTGCATCAGTAAAACAAGAAACACCGGCACTAGATATCAGCGCTTTAGACTATGTGTTGCAGGGCCACCCTGAGTATTACCTATGCCGCGTGGCACTTAAAGAAGCTGAGTTGGCTGAAGATGGAGCCAAACAAGCAATTGTACATCAACAACTTGAGCTAATGAAAGGCTACAGTATTGAAGCAAAAGCGGGTGAACTTCTACACGGTTTAGGCTTTAGTAACGAACAGATATCTCATTCAGTAAGTGCCTTTTCCGGTGGTTGGCGCATGCGTTTAAACTTAGCTCAAGCGCTTATTCGTGATGCAGACTTACTATTACTCGATGAGCCCACCAACCACTTAGATTTAGACGCAGTTTACTGGTTGGAGCGTTTTTTACGTGCTTATACTGGTACACTTGTTCTAATCTCTCACGATAGAGAGTTTTTAGATGCCGTAGTCGACCAAATCTGGCATATTGATCAACAGAAAATCAATGTCTACAAAGGCCACTACTCACAGTTTGAACGCCAAAAAGCGGAGCGCATGGCACAGCATCAAGCCTTGTTTGAAAAACAGCAAGAACAAATAGAACATTTAGAAAAATTTATTACGCGCTTTAAGGCCAAAGCAAGTAAGGCCAAACAAGCACAAAGCCGCGTAAAAGCACTAGAGCGCATGGAAAAACTTGCGCCAGCGCATGCTGACTCACCTTTTGACTTTGAGTTTGCACAGCCAAGTACCTTACCAAACCCATTAATGACTCTAGATGGTGCGCAAGCAGGCTATGGCGAGATAACCATATTACATAAAATAAAGCTTAACTTAGTACCTGGTAGCCGAATTGCATTGTTAGGTCGTAACGGTGCGGGTAAATCAACATTGATCAAATTGCTCTCAGGTGAACTCCTGCCACAAGCTGGTGAAGTGTTCATGCATCAAGGTTTGCAGGTTGGTTACTTTGCTCAACACCAACTTGAGTCACTTGATTTAAGTGCCAGCGCAATTACCCATCTTCAACGCTTAGACCCAAAAGCAAGTGAGCAATCTTTGCGTGATTTTTTAGGGGGCTTCGCCTTTAACGGCGATAAAGCGTTAGAGCCTGTTGCACCATTTTCAGGAGGTGAAAAAGCGCGCTTGGTGCTTGCTATGCTAGTATACCAAAAGCCAAATTTATTATTATTAGATGAGCCTACTAACCATTTAGATTTAGAAATGCGCCATGCACTGGTTATGGCTTTGCAAGGCTTTGAAGGCGCGATGGTCACCGTATCGCACGACCGTCATATGCTAAAAAATACCGCTGATGAATATTACCTAGTCGATAACGGTGAAGTTACCCAATTTGGTTATGACTTAGACGAATATTATCAGTGGTTGCTCAATGCCAACAAAGAAGCTACTAAAAAACCTGATACCGAAGATAAAGCACATTCAAGTAACAATCGCAAAGAGCAAAAGCGCCTTGAAGCTGAGTTTAGAAAATCAGTACAACCGCTAAAGAAAAATATTGAAAAACTTGAAAAGTCATTAGATAAATACACTGAGCAACTGACCAATATTGAGCTACAACTTGCTGATAACGATTTATACCAAGAGGAAAACAAAGACAAACTCACTGAATTACTCGCAAAGCAAGCCACAATTACACCATTACTCAATGAAGTAGAAGAGTCTTTGCTATTTGCATTAGAAGAGCTTGAGGAAAAGCAAGCTGAGTTTGGGCAAAGTATTTGCATATGAATGTTCAGCTTAACGAACAAGTATTTTGGACGTTTTCATGTGATCTATACCAGCAAGGTTGTGCCCAACACACCTTGCTGAATTTACAAAATGAACAGAAGAAAAATATTAATCTATGCTTGTTGCTGTTTTACCTTGAACACTTAAGCCTGCAACTTACTGAATATGAAGTTACGCAACTGGCAGCAAAGTGTCATGATATGGATGAGCAACTGCTCACTCCTCATAGAAATATCAGGCAACAACTCAAACTACAATTTATCAAGCACCCACGCTATAGCGAGTCACGTCAGCAATTATTAAATAGTGAACTACAACTAGAGAAATTACAGCAATCTGAGCTAGTTCAGCTAGTTAACAAATTTACACTATCAAGTAAAAAACCAAGCAATAACCTGTTGTTTTACCTTAGCGATATACAAATTAAACAGCTAAAGACAAGCCTAGCAGACAAAAAATCATGATCGAGATCAAGCTCTGAGTAGCATCATATAACACCCACGTTGAAACTTGATCGAGATCATATCAACTCCTTAGCCCCTAGACTAAGATTACTCCATCGACAAGTTAGGAGGCATCAGCCATGAACGTATTCTTTAGAGATTTTTTCAGTGACCCAGTATTGTTTCTCTCTTTTGGGATCTTAGGCACCGTGATTGCGCTGTGTATCTTCTACGTTTATTACTTTGTGAAAAAAATACAAGAAGCTGAAGTACCCAGTTAGTTAAAGTTCATGTTGATCGTGGCGCTGCTGGTGCGCTAAATTAATATTAAGGGTGCTTTGACAATCCGCTCCCCCAAAAGTAAACAAATTAAGCACGACGCACAAAGCACCCTACTAACCTTGTTAGTAAGGTGCTTTTTATTTTACGCTCAACAGTCTTGATGTTCTTTGTTACACTGCTCCCACCTTAAATTGAAAAACGCTTTATGGACTATTCATTTAACAGCGCATGGTGGATGCGCAATCGACATGCTCAAACAATACTGCCGCGCTTTTTTCGCCCATTACAAAAAGTACCTGTTAATTTTGAAGAGCTCACTACGCCTGATGGAGACTTTTTAGAGTTAGCATGGGCAAAGGAACAACGCCCCAATGCGCCTTTAGCAATCGTATTACATGGCCTTGAGGGCAATATTAATAGCTTTTATGCCAAAGGCATGCTCAAAGCATTAACGCAAAAAGGCTTTGATGCCGTATTAATGCACTTTCGTAACTGTTCACGAGCGGCCAATCGCTTGCCACGCGCCTATCATAGTGGCGAAACATCCGATCTTGAATTCTTAATAAACACGCTCAAACAACGTTTTACTGATAGACCACTTTATGCCGTAGGATTTTCATTAGGTGGTAATGTATTAGCTAAGTATTTGGGTGAACAACAGCAGCAAAGTGGTTTGCAAGGCGCTGCTGTGATATCGGCTCCTCACCATTTATCTTCATCGTGCCAAGTGATCCGAAAAAGCTGTTTTGGTTTATATCAAAAGTACTTACTCGATAGAATGAAGCGTTCATTTTCGCGCAAACTCGACACCATTGCTGATGTACTCACCATCGACGAGAAAAAGCTACACGCAATTGATGACCTATGGCAGTTTGACAATTTGATCACAGCTCCACTGCATGGTTTTGAAGGAGCTGAAGACTATTATACAAAAGCCAGTGCGCAAAGTTACCTAAATGATATTAAGACACCCACTTTACTTATTCACGCCAAAGATGACCCAATGCTGTCATCTCGGGCAGTGCCGAGCGCGTCTCAAGTTAGTGGCAACGTAACACTTGCTGTATCAGAGACAGGAGGGCATGTAGGCTTTATTGGCGGTAAAAATCCACTTAAGCCTGAATTTTGGTTAGAACAAGCAGTACCTCACTACTTCCACTCGCTGCAACAGAGATTAAAATGATCATTCCATATCAACAACTAAATCAAGCCACCTTAGAAAACCTGATTGAGCACTATGTATTACGTGAAGGCACCGACTATGGCGAGCAAGAGTTTTCTACTGAGGCTAAAATTGAACACGTCAAATCCCAATTAAAAAATGGCGATGCATTGATTGTCTTCTCTGAGCTACATGAATCCGTAAATATCGTTTCTAAAGTGCAATTTCAAACCATGCAAAGTGAAGACTATAACGAATTTGAATAACTGGTCGCAGATCGTTTAGCCAGCCTGCTTTTTCGGTTATAGTTTCAGTTATACTTATAATAATCAAAGGAAGGCTAATGACATTACGTTTTACGCTTTGTGCCCTAGCATTGTCGGTTTTGTCCGCCCAGGCACAAGATTATCAAGTTTCTGAACGTGCTCAACGAATCGCTCAAAAGAACATTCTTATCGATACCCATATTGATGTACCCTATCGTATCAAAGATAAATGGGCTGATGTGACCAAAGCTACTGAAGACGGTGATTTTGATTACCCACGAGCCGTTAAAGGAGGCCTGAATGCTCCCTTTATGTCGATTTATATTCCTGCCAACCTTGAATTTGAAGGTAAGGGTAAAAGCTATCAGCTCGCCAACCAATTAATTGATGGTATGGAAGCATTAGCATTTAGAGCGCCTGAAAAATTTGCTGTCGCCACTTCTAGCAAGGATATTTACACCCACTTTAAACAAGGGAAAATATCAATTGCTATGGGGATGGAAAACGGCTCGCCAATTGAGGGGGATTTAAAAAATCTTAAACATTTCTTTGACCGAGGTGTACGCTATATCACCCTCGCCCACTCACAGAGTAACCATATTTCTGACTCGTCTTATGATATCCGCCGTAAATGGCAAGGTTTGAGCCCATTTGGTAAAGAATTAGTCGTGGAAATGAATAAAATAGGTATGTTGATTGATGTTTCACATATCTCAGATGCTGCTTTTTACCAAACCATGGCGCTGTCAAAAGTTCCCGTTATTGCATCTCACTCATCGCTGCGTAAATACACGCCAGGTTTTGAGCGAAATATGGACGATGACATGTTAAAAGCACTAAAGAAAAATGGTGGCGTGATCCAAATAAACTTTGGCTCTAGCTTTGTCACATCCAATGCACGCAATTGGTATGATAAACGTAACAAGGCCGATGAACGCGAAACGTACATTAAAGAAAACCCTTTTCCATATGCAACGTTAGAGCAAGTATTAGATCACATTGACCATGTCGTAAAACTCATTGGTATTGACCATGTTGGCATAGGCTCTGATTATGATGGAGTGGGCGACTCGCTTCCTGTTGGCCTTAAAGATGTATCTAGCTATCCAAACCTAGTACAAGGTTTGTTAGACCGCGGGTATAGCGAAGGGCAAATCAAAAAAATCCTCAGCGGCAATACACTGAGAGTTTGGCGTCAAGCGGAAGAGTACGCGACTCAATTTTAAACCTAATAAAGAGCAAAGTTCGCTTTGCTCTTCCCCACCTCAAACAACACTTTCCTTTGATTGTATGAATATTAGACGGCTCATACCAATTACATTAAATAAATAATCAGATATTGCGATAGGTAAATAGCTTAGTTACTAAGCAAGAGTTTCAGTATATCGTTTGAAAAATTTTGCTATGAGCTGAACAACTCTGTCTAAAAGTTTAGTAACCATATCAACTTTCATTAGATTTTAATACGGAGAATACAGTGCCACTAAAAAGTGATTGCTGGAGCTTTGTATTATGAAGAGCGAACCGATGACTTTAATTAGATTTTAATACGGAGAATACAGTGCCACTAAAAAGTGGTTGCGGGAGCCGGATTTGAACCGACGACCTTCGGGTTATGAGCCCGACGAGCTACCAGGCTGCTCCATCCCGCGCCTGTATGTTAAATGCTTTTTTACTTCTGATTTAACAAAGAAGTCTTACAGTAACCACCTGAATAAAAAGTGGTTGCGGGAGCTCTTGAGTTGCAAAGAGCGAACCGACGACCTTCGGGTAAAACCTTCAGGTTAATACAGCACCAACTAAGTAAAAATAGTGGTTGCGGGAGCCGGATTTGAACCGACGACCTTCGGGTTATGAGCCCGACGAGCTACCAGGCTGCTCCATCCCGCGCCTGTAGTTTAAGAAAAACTCTTAAACTTTATTCCCCAAAAAACAAGATTTTAAGGCCTGTCTATCGAAGAGGTCGCTATAATATAGGATTGAATTTTAAATGCAAGCTTTAACTACACAAAACAATTCAAGCGAACAAATATCAAACAAAACACAATAATTAGCTACGGTGATGTGGTGTTATCAGCTTTTGCCATTGCCAATCTGGGTGGCCCATAACGATAAAATCGGGGTTTTCAGTATGCTCTCGTTGATTGTAGGTCAATGGATTAAATTCAGCATCGGTGATACAACCACCCGCTTCTTCAACAATAACTTGCGAAGCCCCCGTATCCCACTCTCCGGTTGGCCCCACACGTAAGAAACAATCCGCTTTACCTTCAGCAATCATGCATGCCTTTAAAGAACATGACCCAAGCGCAACGGTATCAAATTGGCTATTAAGGTACTGACTCACAGCCTCTAACTTTTGGCGGCGACTAACGGCTAAGGTTAAATTATCTGGTGAGGCGACAGAAATCTGTTGCTGTGTCTCATTGGAGCGCTTAAATGCCCCCTGCCCTTTCGTTGCATAATACGTAGTTTGTTTAGAGGGCCAATAAATCACACCTAACACCGGCTGATTATTTTCTATCAGTGCTATATTTACCGCAAAATCACCACTTTGCAGTATGAATTCACCCGTACCGTCCATTGGATCTAACAGCCAGTAGCGTTGCCAGTTTTCACGCAAAGATAACTCTGGTATCGGTGTTTCTTCCGACATAATAGGAATATCTGGCGCAAGCGCCTTTAAACCGGCCGTTAGTACTTCGTTGGCAGCCAAGTCTGCTGCAGTTACCGGTGTGTGGTCCGACTTTTCGCGTGCCCCAATATCTTCATTTTGATAAATAGCCATAATCGCCTCCCCCGCCTTGATGGCAAGAGAGATACAGGGTTCCAGCAATTTTTGCATATTAAACCTCCTGCGTTAAATATTGTTGAAGCAATAACAACGCCGCAACACTTCGAGCCTCCGTAAAATCACTTTGTGTCAGCAACAGCTCCCACTGTGCTAACGGCCATTTAACGGTCACCAACGGTTCAGGTTCATCACCTTCCAGCTGCTCAGGATAAAGCCCTTTTGCGACAAGAATATGCATTCTGGCATTAAAATAACTCGGTGCTAAAGATAACGTTTTTAAATCACAAAATTGTTCCGCGCCAAAACCTACTTCTTCTTTTAGCTCCCGGTTACCGGCTTCAATTGGTGTTTCTCCCGGGTCAATTAACCCCTTCGGGAAGCCCAATTGATAATTATTAGTACCAGCACAGTACTCTCTTACTAATAGTAGCTCATTATCAGCTGTTATTGGCACGATCATCACAGCACCCCTGCCTCCCCCTTTAATACGCTCATACTGACGCTGTTCACCATTTGAAAATAGTAATTTTAGTGACTCAACCGTGAACAAGCGACTTTTTGCAGTCACTTCACAATGCAATATCTCTGGTGGGTTTGGATGCTTTTTCTGTGACATAGGTTTTTATTTGTTATGATGACATACACTTAATCATAAAGCCTTTGACGATAAATGCCTATGCTAAATTGGTCACAAATTGATACTGTACTACTAGATATGGATGGCACGTTACTCGATTTACATTTTGATAGTTATTTTTGGTTACACGTTGTTCCTACCGAACATGCAAAAAAGCAAAACATCAGTTTTGAAGCTGCTAAAATAGATATTTTAAAGCGCTATGAAGCCGTTCATGGGCAAATTCAATGGTACTGCTTAGATTACTGGCAGCAGCAGCTTGGTTTACCTATTATGGCGCTCAAAAAAGAAATCCAACATTTAATCTCAATACGAGAGGACGTACCTGAGTTTTTAACTGCACTCAAAAAGTCAGGCAAAAAGCTGATCTTATTAACTAATGCTCATCCTGACAGCCTCAGTTTAAAAGTAGAACTTGTAGATTTCGCGCATTATTTAGATGTGTTAATTTCAACTCATCAATATGGTGTGAGTAAAGAGAGTCAATCATTATGGCAGCAAGTGCATGCAGATTTAGGTTTTGATAAGCAGCGAACTCTGTTTGTAGATGACAGCTTAAGCGTACTTAAAGCCGCCAAAGAGTTTGGAATTGGGCATTTATTAGCGGTGGCTAACCCAGATAGTAAACAGCCAGTAAATGAGATCACTGACTATTTATCTATCACCGACTATCGAACATTACTGCCCATAACCTAAAGCACTAGCTTGGATAGCGAGCCTGTAGACCGGCATATACATTTTTGGCAAAGTCTGGGTGCTCGGTATCTAGACTTTTTACTACCTCAACCAAGTGCTCATTATCTTCTTGACCCTGCCATACCTTAATATAGCTTCCCTCTTTATAGCCATTATCTTGGCGAAAGAAGTTTAAAGTGTTTTTTCCAACATAACCACGATATAAATCATCAATATCCATACCGATTTGTTGCATACAACCGGCAAAAGCTTGCGCGTTAAATTGCTTATCAGCAACCGCGCTGGCTGCTAGCACTTCAAGTGTTTGTTTAAAGTCTACTGCAGCTTTAGGCTGCGCTAACTCTTGCTCAAGTTGCTCAGCCAATGTTTGATAAGCCGTCTCGCCATCAATACGCAAAGAAAGACCAAAATGGAAAATATCCACCAGCTCTAAAATTACTTGCTCAGTATCAGGTGTTTGTTTCTTCCACCACTTCCAACCATAATGGTCAAGCATTTCGGCACACTCAACCCAAATGGCACGGTACCATTCAAACCCTTGGTTAAACCATTGCGCATGAACTTTTGTATTCATGGCATTTTGCATTTCTAACATCACAACTAGCTTAGTGATATTGGCTGACATTGCGCTCTCTCTTTGTACTATAAAAAGGCTGTTATCATACCGCAGTAAGATGCACTCTGCACAGCCTGAAGGCTAACTTTTCTAATCCTTAGATTAACGATTTTCTAATCGATTATAATCAAATAAGCCATGCTCAATACCTCGATACTGTTTAGCAACTTCATGCAATAAATCACTATATTGCCAAAATTGTGGATGAGTGCGACGAATCGCAAATGCTTGAGCCAGTTCACTGTATTGTTGCTCGCTATTAATCGTTTTCAGCTGAGCCACAAATGCAGCGGTATTTGCTTCATCGGCTAAATACCAAATAGCTTCGGGGTAATCGCCAATAAACCCAGGCACAAGCGTCGCGGTATCTTCCTCATACGCTCGCTGTGCATCTTCATTAAGTAAACTCGAAATATTATAATGCGCATTATGGTGGATCAGTGTAAATGCTTTATGCTCACCATTATTTTGCCGCTGCAATATAAAAGAGACTTGTGGCAATAAATTCACCGCTTTATGTGGCAGACTATTTAATTTAGCCAAAGGCCCACTTACAGATTTATAGTCATAGCGTTGGCTTAGAACACTTTCAAGGGCCGTTGTTATTTTCTCGTGAAGTTCTAATTTTGGCTTACCGCTGGTATAAGACATACCCGTAGGTGCAGCTAATAAGCTTTTGCGATTAATAAATTCACTTAAACTTACATGTGATTGACGATACCAGTGGTTTTTTACCTCTTTGCGAACGTTTTGAGGTAATAAATTAATAAAGTTTTGCTCACCTTCAAGACGCAAAAAATCCATATATAAGCGCGTATGCAATTGATGCCCTATGTTGCCATATATATCAAACCCAGCCACTAACAAGTAATGAATACGTTCAAACAATGCATAGTCTAATAGCCACATGGTTTTTGGTGTTTGGCCAACAAACCCTTTTACTACTGTCGCACTATCAAAGTGACGAAAAACCGTCAGCCCGGCATTATCGTTATGACCATCCCCTTGCCAAATAAGATCCGTGGTTAATGACTTGCCATCTTTTAATAGCTCATTCGCGAGTTTTGTTTTAGCGCTCAGGTATTCATGCTGACGATTGGCATATTTAACCCAACTCGATATAGGTAACACATTACTTTGTTCTTGAGCAGGCAATGCTAAATCATCATCATGGCGCAGCAGTAACTCACTTACTTGTGGCGAACTATTCTTTTGTGGGTCAACAAAGGCAACCCAGAATTGATCATTAATAACATTAAGTGCAACCTGACCACGACAGACAGGACCTTTAATATACCCTTTGATAATAAGCTCTGCTTCATCAAGCATAAACTGATACTTTGACTTTACTGGGATAGCCGCGAACGCTTTAAATGGATTAGAAGCTACTTTTGGTTCATAGCTCGGTAACTGCTGCACATGGTAATCCGCAGCAATAAACTGCGCATGCAATCGCGTCATTTTTTTATCGGATAAAGCCAATGGTATATGGGTTTTCGCTAAAATACTGCTGCGCTCATGCATCAGCCGATAATATACGCGACTCACCTGAGGGTCATCATAAGGTCGTCTGGTTGCTATCAAATCAATTGGCTCACCCGGTGGGGTAGTTGAGCGTACCAATTTAAAAAAATTGGGGGTTGTACTGTGGTTATGTTCAGGAAAATAAATATTGGCTAAATACCAATGCTCATAAATATACCGCGCAGCCAGTTGATATTTTAGCCCCGATTGATTTAAAAACTGTTCCCAACGACTGACTTGTTGCAATTCTGCATTTAACGGAGGTGCTATTTGCGCCATTTTTGCGCCATCTTTAAGCCAGCTCTCTAATTGTTTGAATTCGAATCCAGAAATAGCGGGTAAGCCATATGGCATACCCGCATGAGGTTGGCTTTTGGCTAAGCTGTCAAATTCATCCATACTTGGACAGCTTTGTGTCCTATCTAAAGAGAAGTCAAATTCGTCACCAAGCAGCCCTTGTTGTGGAAATGGTTTACTCATTTTCAACAACAAGCTGTTATACAGCACACTGCCAGCCAAGTTGGCTTGTGTGTTTTGCGCTCGTTCATTGAGTACTGACGTAAACCCTTTTTCACGCCATTGTTTGGTATTATCTGCATCAAAAAGCAATCTTGATGGCGCTTGAGCCAGTAACCTTGTACCGTTATAGACACGTTCTTTATTAAGACCTCTGTCTATACCCTCTGGTGAAGATAGCTTTAATTGGCACGGTGCATCATAACAGCCATGACAAACCACGCAGCGCTGATCCAAAACAGGCTTAACCAGCTGCAAATATTCCGCCCCACCACCCTGATTGTATTCAACATTTCGTACTTTTACGCTGGCTTCGCCATAAATATCGTCATAGTGACTCATACCCAATGTCACACAGCCACAAAGTAATAAAACTATCGCTAGCATCCACCCTGTACGAACGTTCATTAGCTATCCTCTTCTTCACCTAAATCAAAAGTAGGCATCATCTCTATCGGTGGAGAAATAAAAACGTGTTCATCGTCAGCACTGACTACCGCACTGAGTATAGGACCATGATTAAGTAGTAACTGCGCCTGATGTTCACCACCGGGAATATTGTCATAAACAACTTGCTCAGCTTTGAGTTGATAGCTCTGTAAGTTAATGCTGATATTCTCATCTGCGCTGGGGTTTTGACACAAATGCGCCAGCAGTGTTTCATCCAATATCACTTCCAGAGTGAGATCTGGACTTTTAATGTCTCTTTGCTCAATTTGGTCATTGAGTAAAAAAAGTGGCAGATTAAGTGGTGTGTTTTCAGAAAGTTCCATATTGGTCAGTCATATTGCTAATACCTAGATGTTCACATACTAGCATAAGTTATGCTTAACCTTAATTGACTACTGGCTTACCTTATAAAAGGTAAGCCAGCTATCACACAATAAAATACACCTTACCAAGGTAATACCTCACCATTTGAGTGCCAAAACCCACCAGTGTTATCTAAATTAAGCGCCTCGATGCGTTGGCATAAACGCTCAGCGGCCTCTTTAGGAGATATATCGCCTGCAAAGTTAACCATTTGAGTTTGTACAAAGCCAGGATGAAAGAGACCCACAGACACTCCCCTACCTTTTAATTCATGCGCTAAACTCACACTCGCCGCATTTAAAGCCGCTTTTGACATACGATAACCTAAGTAGCCGCCTGAACCGTTGTCTGCAATGGAGCCCATACGGCTGGTGATCATTGCAACCTTACTGCTTGAGTGAAGTGAAGATAGTAGTGCATGAACCACACGAAGGGGCGCAATGGCATTAATTTGCATTTGCTGTTCAATCGCCTCAAAGTCCATATCTGTAAGTGTTTCGTTATGAAATACACCTGCATTATTGATTAAAATGTCTATTGGTTGTCCTGATAATTGTCTGGCCAATTCGGCTACCTGTTGAGCGTTACTGACATCAACACCAGAAATAACATCGATATTAAGCGCTTCAAGCTCTGCTGTTGCCTTACGCACTGCAGCCGTAACCCTATACCCTTGCTCACTATATTGTTTACAGAACTCCAACCCTATCCCTCTATTTGCACCTGTAACAAGTATATGTTTTGTCATTTTCTTTCCTTTAGTAAACACAATTTAGTGCTTTTTAGTATACCTATAGTTAATAGAAAAACACATGACCTGCGAAGGCAATAACGTGGTTCTTTGCTAAGCTGATATAAGGTACTTCATCGGAATTTTAACAGTATGTTTCAACACTTACCCTTGGCTCTTGTGATATTTTTATGCACGTCAGTAAATGCCCAAACATATACTATTAATGCCAGTGAGGCACTATCCTATCAGTTAGGAAAAGAGAAAGTTATTTATGCCATGAAAGCTATTTATGCACCGGTGTCTATTACACCACAGCTAGTTTTTTTACCAACCAAAAGAGGGTTAAAGCAAGTGAATGAAGGGATACTGGACGCCGAAGCAGGCCGAGTGGATAAGGCTGTGACTCAGTACGATAACTTGCTAAAAATACCCACTCCCATTACTAAAATGCGCTTGTCTATTTATTGCTTAAATAAGCAAGATTGCAAGACTAATTCACAGGCAGGGATCTTGGTTATTCAAGGTGGTATAATGGCTGCAAGGCTATGTGATAAGCTAAACTTAAACTGCAATCGTGTTATGAACGACGTTTCTGCATTTAAAGCGCTACAAAAAGGTCATGCGCCAGCACTTATCACCAATGATAGATTTGCCTTGGGCACTTTGTGCAAATCTGGTTTAAGCCAAATATACACCAAACCTTTAACACAGATTTATTCTATATATCACTATGTGAATAAAAAGCATGCTGAATTGATCCCCAAACTGACACAGTCGATCGATTATCTAATTGAAAGCAAAGTACTACCAGGAACATTTAGAAGCCTCTCAGATGCGGCAAAACATTGTAATATAAAAGTTATTACACTTACTAACCAAGCTTTAGAGGGGTGATCTTTAAAGTAGGCATACATCAAAAATTTATGAACGTAATGCCTTTACTCCCCCAACATTGTGACTTTTAATGCACAGCCTTTGGCAGCGTCAGTTAAGCTTTGAAAGCTATTTTGTAATAAGTTCTTATCCATTAACTTTTTAATTGATTGGGTCAATTGAGGAACCAAATCAGCATGCTTTTTGTGCACATAATGATAGGCTTTAAGTTCTTTCGTTAAAGGTCTAGCATAAATTTCCTTTATACCAGATGCGCATATAGTACCTACCACAAATCGATCATTAGCAATCAATGTGGGGGCAAAGCTTTTTTGCAGCGCCGAAAATGCTGAAATATCGTTTGCCACAATATCGCACGACAATTGTGCATTTTGGCAAAACTGCTCTGACAGCAGCGTGCCTTGTATAATTAAATGTCCTACCTGTTTATTAAGTACACACTCTTTGGGCTTAATACAAAAAAATAAATAAACGAAATTTAGATAATGGGTAAGGTACCTTAAAGTAACAAAGAACTGAAACAAAACGCTCAATCTAAGTTCATAAGATCTGAATTGATTAAAAAGTTACTGTTGAGCCAGCCACTTTTGCAAAGCAGATTTAGGATACAGCACTTCTTTAAATAATCGATGCCGCTCATGTGTTAACGCAATCTCCTGACTCAATAAGCCTGACTGCACTTGATTATGGTATGTATTAAAACGGGCTATTAAATTAAAACAATGCATATTTTTGTCTTTTACCCGTGTTAAATGCATTTGCAAATAATGCCGAACATCGTCTGCGGTCATCAACCCTTGCGAATCTAAGTTCATTAATCCTTTTTTCAATGCTGAACGAATACCCATAGTGCTAGTTCCTATTTAAAAACTACAACAATCAACCCATTCAAATTTGGCGGCAAGATACACGCCAATCACTTTAATAGCATTAAAGACACTGTAATCTTAGAAAAAGTTTCATCACCTATCGCATCAAAGAGGTATACTAACGCAAACGGCAACAGTGCGAGCGAATGATGTTAGAACAACCCCCTGAATATATTGAAATAGAGTTAGAAGAAGAGCCGATTGAGCTTTGCAACCTTTTAAAAGTGCTAGATTTAGCTGAAACAGGTGGGCAAGCAAAAGTGCTTATCGGAGAAGGGTATGTGGCTGTAAACCACGAACTATGTACAGTAAAGAGAAAAAAACTTTACGCAGGTGACACTTTGGGGTTTGATGGTGAGATCTATCAACTCACGCTTGCTGAAGGTGTTGAGCCCGCAGAGCGCCCAGCGATAATCGAAGAGCCTAAGGTAGTGCAAGATGCACCAAATCAACGCAAAAAACGCAATAGAAGCCGTAAAGATAAAAAAGATAGCTCAACAGGACGCAAACCCATTTCATTTGGATAAAAAGCAACCTGAAACCTTGAATTTTCGTATTCGATCGCAATAAAGTTAAGAATAGGCCAAAAAATATGCCGCAAGTTATGCGGCATATGCCAATCATCGCTTCACAACGCATTTAGCGGAGGTAGCATGCAAGATTCTTACAATACCCTGACACAACTGACCATCAATCAACAACAAATCCACCTGTATTCACTCGAAAGGCTCGGTGCCAAAGCAAAGCGTTTACCCTTTGCACTGAAAATACTGCTAGAAAATTTACTGCGTCATGAAGATGGCAGCGCCGTCACCAAAGAAGATATCGACCAACTACTCAACTGGCAACCGAATGATATACCCAGCAAAGAAATTGCTTTTACTCCTGCACGTGTCGTCATGCAAGACTTTACTGGCGTGCCTGCAATAGTTGATTTGGCAGCCATGCGAGATGCAATGGCGAGATTAGGTGGTGACCCTAAAAAAATAAACCCACTGTCTCCTGCCGAGTTAGTGATTGATCACTCAGTGCAAGTTGATGAATTTGGCCACACCGGTGCATTTGACTTGAATGCAAAACTCGAATATCAACGTAATAAAGAACGCTATGAGTTTTTGCGGTGGGGTCAATCTGCATTTGATAACCTAACTGTTGTGCCACCAGCCACCGGCATAGTACATCAAGTAAATCTAGAGTATTTGGCGCGCGTGGTATTTCAAAAAGAAATCGACGGTGAGGTTTTTGCTTACCCAGATACTTTGGTTGGTACCGATTCACATACCACCATGATCAATGGCCTAGGTGTACTTGGTTGGGGTGTAGGTGGCATTGAAGCAGAAGCCGCAATGCTTGGCCAACCTATCAGTTTACTGATACCACAAGTGGTAGGTTTTAAGCTTGAAGGCGAATTATTAGAGGGCACCACCGCGACAGATTTAGTCCTCACCATCACACAAATATTGCGCGAGCATGGTGTGGTTGGTAAGTTTGTTGAATTTTATGGAAATGGGCTTGCTCAACTCCCCTTAGCTGACAGGGCTACCATTGCTAATATGGCACCTGAATACGGTGCAACTTGTGGTATTTTTCCTATTGATGCTGAAACCATTTCCTACCTACGTCTAACAAATCGTGATGAAAAGCAGCTTGCCTTGATAGAAGCATATGCTAAGCATCAAGGTATGTGGCGTCATGATGATGATGAGCCTGAATATAGCGATACCCTAACCCTTGATTTAAATACCGTGGTACCAAGTATTGCTGGACCAAGCCGACCTCAAGATCGGATAAACTTAGATGAAGCTGGTAACACGATAAATCAGCAGCTCAGAGCTTTGCAGGACAAGCGCAGTGAAGACGATACCTCTGGCGATGAAGCGCAAATTGTTGATGAGGGCGGTCCATCAACAGATACGCCAACCGAACCAGAAGTACTTGGCATTGCAAAAGTCCAGTATAAAGAGCAAAACTTTACCCTTAAAGATGGTGCGTGTGTAATTGCAGCCATTACAAGTTGTACGAATACTTCTAACCCAAATGTTATCTTGGCCGCAGCATTAGTTGCTAAAAAAGCCAATGAGCTGGGTATAAAACCAAAGCCATGGGTAAAAACCTCACTGGCACCGGGTTCCAAAGTAGTAACAGATTATCTTAAACAAGCTAACTTACTCTCTGAATTAGAAGCGCTTGGGTTTGATTTGGTAGGTTATGGGTGTACAACTTGCATTGGTAATTCTGGGCCACTGCCAGAGGAGATATCAGATGCCATTAATAAGCACAAACTTATAGTAAGCTCGGTATTATCTGGTAATAGAAATTTCGAGGGACGGATACATCAAGATGTAAAAATGAACTTTTTAGCCTCTCCACCACTCGTTGTGGCTTATGCCTTAGCTGGGCGCACAGATATTGATGTTTATAACGAGCCTCTATGCCAAAATGAAGATGGTGAAGATATCTACTTAAAAGATATTTGGCCTAGTATGAGCGAAGTGAAACAGCTGGTTAATGATAACGTCACACAAGCGATGTTTGAGTCTAACTATCACGATATTTACCAAGGTGACAGCCACTGGCAAAACATCAACACCAAAGCCAGTGAGTTATATTCTTGGCAAACAGACTCAACCTACATTCGTCACGCCCCATTTTTTGAAGATATGACCACCGATGTGCCCAAATTACCACATATAACGGATGCAAAGTGTTTAGCAAAGCTGGCCGACTCGGTGACAACTGATCATATATCACCAGCAGGTAATATTAAAAAAAGCGCACCTGCTGGCATTTATTTGGAGCAACAAAACATAAAAGAGAGCAACTTTAACTCTTATGGCTCAAGACGAGGTAATCACGAAGTGATGATGCGAGGCACCTTTGCTAACATTCGCTTGCGAAACCAACTGGCTCTGGGCACTGAAGGAGGGATCACGCGCTTGTTACCTGACAATGAAATCATGAGTATTTATGATGCAGCAATGGAGTATCAAAAACGCAATACGCCATTGATTATTCTTGCAGGTAAAGAATATGGCACAGGGTCATCGAGAGATTGGGCTGCAAAGGGCTCCCTTTTATTGGGCGTCAAAGCAGTCATAGCACAAAGCTATGAACGTATTCACCGCTCAAACTTAATTGGCATGGGCGTTTTACCCTTACAGTTTAAAGCAGGTGATAGCCATGAATCTTTGCAGCTTACAGGTGAAGAGCGTTTTGAAGTAGTGGGTTTATGTGACAATTGCGACGAAGTTAAAATCATCGCAACCAATAGTCAAAACGATGCGCTAGAATTTCTTGTAGATGTACGTATAGATACGCCCAAAGAGTGGGAATATTACCGCCATGGCGGTATTTTGCAATACGTACTAAGAAACATGCTCAAGGACAAATAATATCGCTGTAACATGGGAGCTGGTATTAATCTGCTCCCATATGGCAGTGACTTACAACAGACTTTTTCATACACTAGCATCACTTTTAATATTCAGCTCAATACTATGACTATCTGGTACAAACCAATAACGTTAGAGCTTTGTCGTAAACTCGATGAGGGTATGTACGGCAAAGGCTCATTAATGAAGACGTTGGGCATTGAAATTACAGAAATTGGTGATGACTACTTAGTTGCCACTATGCCAGCAATGCCCTCGCATCATAACCCTATCGGTATGGTTCATGGCGGGGCAAATGTCGCGTTAGCTGAAACTGTCGCCAGCTATGCAGCAAATTTTGTAGTTGATTTTGAACACTTTTACTGTGTTGGCCAAGAAATAAACGCCAATCATTTGAAAGCTTCTCGCAATGGTATGTTAACAGCCATCGCCAAACCATTACATTTAGGAAAACGAACTTCTGTATGGGAAGTAAAAATTACCAATGCCAAAGGTGAGCTATGCTGTGTGTCGCGTATGACCGCCGCTATTGTTGCCCGCGCTAGTCCAAATATTGCGCTATGATTTGTTGGTAACGGCCATTTTTTTTAATTGTTGCCAAGCCCACGTTAAATAGCTGAATGATTTTTTCAGCGTCAGGGTGCTCACGGCTCACACCTATATGCAACGGCCAACTTGATAATGCGGGAGAATGAGTCATCAGGTTTTGCAACATTGAGTCGTGTTTTAGTTCATGTTTAAACGCTAACATATCAGCAATCGCAAAATCAGCTCTCCCCTTGTGTACCAACTCTAAACAGGCATGCAAACTAAGTACATCTATCACGTTAAGCTGCTCAATATTAACGAGTAAATTACGATATGCATAGCCCCTAATAGTTGCAACACTTTTATAGCGCAAACTTTTTGTACCACGAAAGTCCACTAATTGATTTTGGCGGCTGACAACAAACAATTCATTATGAAAGTAAGGCTGGCTGAATAAAATAGTTTTTTCACGTTCTTCGGTCCACCAAAGTGCAGCCACAAAATCAACTTTGCGATTTTCAAGTAACAACATCATGCGACTAAATGGGGCTATTTGTATCTCAAGCGCAACACCTTGGGAAGAAAATGCGGCAAAAAGGATATCGTTCACTAACCCAGAACCATTGCTCTCAATATAAGGTGGCCAAGGGTTATGCCCTCCGATTACAGTGCTCACTTGAGCATACGCTACCGATGTCATCATCATTAAAGCACAAAAGGCTATTTTAAGTAGCTTAACCATATACAACTATGTCATGTTGGTAATATTTATTAGTGTAGCTTACACCTTGTTATTAGAGGCACTTTTTAACTCTTTTGTTATTTGATACAGCGCAATCTTGATTGAGTTTTATCTCATTTATTCAAATGGCTATTGTTATAACTCATTGAAATGTACCTCAGCATTTTACTGATAAACAGAAAAAACACTAAGCATGTAGTGCTATATCCAACGCTTTGTTACTGTAGCAAATATAAAGTTTTAGCAGTTAAATAGTATGGAACAAATCGAAACGCTGGTGATTGGTGCAGGCGCTGTGGGCCTTGCGATTGCGGCCACCCTAAGTGAATATAATGACGTTATTGTGATTGAGCAAAACCGTCACTTTGGTGAGCATACTAGTAGTCGTAATAGCGAAGTAGTCCATGCCGGAATTTATTACCCCACAAATAGCCTAAAAGCGCGTTTATGTGTAACGGGCAAAGCATTGCTTTATCGGCATTGTCAGCGCTATCATGTGCCCGTAAACAAAATTGGTAAGGTGATTATTTCAAGTAACGAACACGAAACTACAAAGCTGCATGTCTTAGTAAAACAAGCTAAAAGCAATGGCGTGTCAGATTTACAGTTTTTGAGCCCTATAGAACTTGCCAACCGAGCACCTCAAACAAAAGCGGCTGCAGGAGTATGGTCTCCTTCTACGGGCATTATTGATAGTCACCAGCTGATGCTATCTTATCTAAATAAACTTTCTGAACATAATGGTCACTATGTTAGCAACACTCAATTCATCAGTGCAAAATTTGATGGCCAGCAGTTTGTAGTAACGCTCAACTGTGAGGGTGAGTTATTCAATATCAAGTGTAAAACACTGATTAATGCAGCGGGACTATTTGCGCAAGCATGTGCGCAAAAAATAGACGCCTTAGCCCACGAATATATTCCCGCATTGCATTACTGTAAAGGACAGTATTTTAGCTATCAAGGCAGGCACCCTTTTAAAAACCTTATTTACCCAATGCCTGAGCAACATGGCTTAGGTATTCATGCCACGCTAGATTTAGCAGGGCAATTAAAGTTTGGCCCGGATACAGAGTTTATTGAACACCTTGATTACACTCCAAATATACAAGCTAAAGCACGTTTCGTTAACGCCATCCTAAAATATTGGCCGCAGTTAGATAGTAAGCGCTTGCAGGTAAGTTACAGCGGTATACGTCCTAAATTACAAAAGCATGGCAATCAAGATTTTATAATTCAAGATCATACCACTCACGGCGTAGCAGGGCTCATAAATTTATTTGGTATTGAGTCGCCCGGCCTTACAGCAAGTTTAGCGATTGCCAAACTTGTTACAAACATGCTCAAATTAAAATGATAGACATATTTGGCTTTAATTCATTTGAAATTAATATTAAAAAAAATAGCATGTACCAAAATAAATTATAATGTAAGGATACGTCCCTATGAACTACACTATTACTTTTTTATTCCCTATCGTTTTACTACTTAGTGCTTGTGGTGGATCGTCTAATGATGAACCTAGCATTGTGCCAAATAGCAACCCAGCTGCATTTTCAGTTATTGCACAACTCAATAGTCAAACTAATGAAGACACAAGCGGGAATATCGATATATCAGCAACTCAGACGCCTAACCAAACAGAGGCTATTACCGTCAAGCTAATTAGCGCTCCAACACTGGGTACAATCACAGGCAACTATCCCAAACTTATTTATACACCAGATCAAAATAAGTTTGGTAAAGACCATTTTACCTACACACTCAAGCAAGGGGACATCACCAGTGAAGCTGTAGTGGTAAATATCACAATTCATGCCATCAATGATGAGCCCATTATTACTGGGCAACCTGTGTCCAACATTGACTTGAACGATGAGTTTTCTTTTACACCTCAGATTATTGACGTTGATCTAGATACTAGTAATCACCGTTTTAGTATTGATAATAAACCGTTGTGGTCCCAATTTGATGAATCCACCGGAACGCTACATGGTACACCCACCCTCACCGAACATGTGGGTACATTTTCCGATATTATCATCACAGTTATTGATGCAGACCATGAAGTCAAGTTGCCTCCATTTAATATTGAAGTAAAAGGTCAGGCTTGGAGTGAAGCATCTCAATTACCGGGCTCCCAAGGCAGTCATTTAGCAACCACAATGATAAATCAAACGCTCTTTAGCTTAACTCATAACTATGCGTGGTCTTCTGCAATGCTCTGTCAAAGTGCTCCAGCACAAGCCCCACACCTATCTCAGTGGAATATTGATTCAAATGAGTGGCTTACTCTACAGAGCCCTGCGTTATCACGCTTTTACTTCCATACACAAGCAATAGGTAAAAAAATCTATGTTTTTGGCGGCATAAATTCATGCCCTAGTGACTCTAAAGGCGTCACTACAATGGAAGTATATGATGTTGAGGATAAATCCTGGCAGACATTTGATAGCCCTGAATTTACGCCATTTAATAACGCCATCTCAGCAACTTGTAGCACCAACTCTATGATCTATGCTTTTGTGGCGCACGAGCAGAGCCATACTCTTTACACTCTAGATGCTGAAACAAATACATGGCATAGTAAGGTTTTAACTGATTTGAAGCATAAAGTATCAAGCTGTGCAATTGAGGGAGAGCAAGCTTATTTAGTTGTTGAAAACGAAGCTGCAATGCAAAAAGAGTTAATTACTTTTGATCTCACTACACAAACTGCCTTAACATCTGAACTTATACCGCAAAGTATCGCTTCTAATTATAGTGATTCAACCCTATCTAACCACACGCTATATGTACTCAGTGCTTTACAGCTAAATGCCTTTGACATTAGTACTAAACAATGGGTATCTCATAGCGGCAACCCTTACGCGCAACAACAGCAAGGTCAAACTGTTCATTACTTACGTGATTTCAAACTAGAAAATAGTAATGGTAAGTTGTATTCAATTGGGGGAGCATTTACGACTCAGTATGAGCAATCGATTTATGTATTCGACAGTTCAATTGATAACTAACCTAACATTCAGAATAGCGAGGCCTCTAGCTGAGGCCTTAGAGTTAATTTCCTTCAATCGCTTTGTCTAACCGTTTAGTACGCTCATCCATTAATGTTTGAATATTTTTGGCGTCCATCATCAACTGCTTTACATCAGTTGGATTCAGTGCCGATGGGTTCTTGAGTTGACTATTTATATGTGCTTTTTTTGCCGCTAACTCGTTTAAAATAGAGGTATCTTCCGCCGCCATAATAGTAATTTTACTCGGATCTAGTTTGTGCGTCTGGCTATTTCTTTGCAAGTTTGGCTTATCTGAATAAACCCAATCACCATTTGCATCTTGCCACTTGTAAATAGCGTCCGCATCACTGGGTGTATCTGTTTCAGTACTCGTTTGAACAGCGCTATCTAAATTGCGTTTTGCATCATTCAGTAAAGTATTAGCCTTTTGCTGTACTTGCTGAGTCACGTTACCAAAGCTTAACCACGGTGTGCCATCTGGTTTTTTTAGTATAAATAACGACCCCAGCCCAACTAACATGATCATGACCAATAAATAACTAAAATATTTCATCTTTGTATTCCACAACAAACTACACCAATACCAACTGCTTTGAGCATACACCGATATAGAACAATAAAAAAGCACAACCTAAGTTGTGCTTTTGGTCTCCCTCCTTGGCTGGAGAATGTTTAAATACCATCACCATCAATGTGCAGTCCACATTCACGATTTAAACCAAAGAAGCGGGTTTCTTCTTCACTCATACCAGGCTCTAACTTACGCGTGGTATGTATATCTCCCATTGAAACATAGCCTTGCTCCCAAAGCGGGTGGTAAGGTAAGTCATGTTGTGTGAGATATTGATAAACGTCACGGTTGCTCCATTCAATAATAGGATATACTTTTACCGTACCGCGGCTTATTTCTAAAATTTGTTTTTGAGCTCTGCTTGATGCCTGATCACGCCGAAGTCCGCTAAACCACGTTCCTGCTTGTAACTCTTTTAGGGCTCGTGTCATTGGCTCTACTTTGTTAAGCGTATTGTATTGCTTAATACCATCTTGGCCTTGCTCCCATAACTTACCATATTTGGCTTCTTGCCATGCAGGAGTGTAGTTAGAACGGTAAACTTTCAAGTTCAGGTTTAAGCGCTCAGTTAAGTGATCCACAAATTGATAAGTCTCTGGAAACAAATAGCCTGTATCAGTTAATACGACGGGAATATCTGCACGCTCTGAGGTTACCAAATGCAACATAATTGCAGCTTGAATACCAAAACTAGATGATAAAAAAGCCGTGTCGGGTAAGTGTTCTAACGCCCACACAACTCGCTGCTGCGCCGTCATCGGCTTTAGCAACTCATTGGCTTGAGCGAGCAACGCAGCTTGTTCTTCGCCATCTAACTGTAAGAGTTTTTTATAATCACTCATTCGTCATTCCTAGCTTGGCAAGCGTACTTGCCAAGTCACTTATCATTACGCGTGAAAGTCGGTTTTAGATACTTTAACTTCTGCTACGATGCCTTTTCGGATCACAAAGTCACCAAAACACTCATCAGCTTGACGCTCACTGACCCACTGGCCTATTAGCTCATCAAGCGCAGGTAAGTACACATCTTCACCCACATTCTCTAAATACAGTTTAGGAACTCTGGTTCCTTCGCGATTACCACCTAAGTACACGTTATATTTACCTAAGCCTTTGCCCACTAAACCAACTTCAGCCAACATCGCGCGCCCACAGCCATTCGGGCAACCAACAACCCGTAAGATAATGTTGTCATCGCTTACACCATGCTTTTCTAACAGGCCTTCTACTTTAGTGACTAAGTCAGGCAGGTAACGCTCCGCTTCAGCCATTGCAAGCGGACAAGTTGGCAGCGATACACAGGCCATAGAGTTTTTACGCTGTGCGGTATGTGCATCATTAATTAAACCATGGTCACGAGCGATTTGCTCAACCACTGATTTCTGCTCAGCTGACACGCCAGCAATAATCAGGTTTTGGTTCGCCGTCATGCGAAAATCACCTTGGTGAATTTGCGCAATTTTACGACAACCGGTTTTAAGCGGTTTATCTGGATAATCCAAGATACGACCATTTTCAATGAACAAGGTTAAATGGTGCTTCCCATCAATACCTTCAACCCAACCAATACGGTCACCACGGTGAGTGAACTCATATGGACGACTCTCTTCAAATTGCACGCCCGCACGCTTTTCTACCTCCGCTTTAAAAGCGTCTGCACCAAAGGTATCTAAGGTATATTTGGTTTTAGCATTTTTGCGGTTTACACGGTTACCCCAATCTCGCTGAACAGACACAACATGCTCAGCAATTTTTAACGTATGCTCTAAAGAAATAAAACCAAAGTCATCTGCTTTACGAGGGTAAGTGTTGACATCACCATGGGTCATGGCCAAACCACCACCAACCAATACATTGAAGCCAATCAACTTGCCATTATCAGCAATAGCAACAAAGTTGAGATCGTTTGCATGTACATCCACTTCGTTATTTGGCGGAATAGTTACGGTCGTTTTAAACTTACGTGGCAAATAGGTTGAGCCTAAAATTGGCTCTTGCGTCGTCTCTGTTTTTTCACCATTTAACCAAATTTCTGCATACGCTTTAGTATGTGGCAATAAGTGCTCAGAAATCTTGGTTGCCCACTCATAAGCCTCTTGATGTAACTGTGACTCTACAGGGTTAGTAGTACAAAGTACGTTACGATTTACATCCCCAGCGGTGGCAATTGAGTCAATACCAACGCTATTCAGCATTTGATGCATTTCTTTAATATTGGGCTTTAATACACCATGAAACTGAAATGTTTGTCGCGTAGTTAAACGAATACTGCCATACATAGACTTTTCTTGAGCAAACTTGTCAATGGCTAGCCATTGTTCAGGCTTGATAATACCGCCAGGCATACGAGCACGTAGCATAACATTTTGTAGTGGCTCAAGTTTTTGCTTAGTACGCTCTGGGCGGATATCACGGTCATCTTGCTGATACATACCGTGAAAGCGAATTAGTTGAAAGTTATCTGCAGTAAAGCCACCAGTTAATTGGTCTTTTAAATCTTCTTTAATGGTACCGCGTAAAAAGTTACTCTGCGTTTTAAGACGTTCGTTATCAGCAAACTTTGCATTTGGGTCTAGTTTGCTATTTGGTTTGTTATCTTGGCTCATGCCTTATCCTAAAAAATTTACTGTGACGGTCAGTGTTGTGTATTAATCAGCTGCGATTAATACACGTCTTTTTGATAACGATTCTGACTGCGCAGCTCTTTTAAGTATTGCTCAGCTTGTTCGTCATCTTTGCCACCATGGGCTTTAACAATATCAATCAATGCTTGGTGTACATCTTTTGCCATGCGATTGGCATCACCACAGACATAAAAATGTGCGCCCTTTTCTAACCATGCAAATACCGCTTCACCTTTTTCACGAAGACGGTCTTGTACATAAATTTTCTGCGCCTGATCGCGACTAAATGCAAGATCAACTTGATTCAATAAACCAGACTTCACATACCCCTGGATTTCTAGTTGATACAAGAAATCTTGAGTGAAGTTTGGGTTACCAAAGAACAACCAATTATCACCTGATGCTTCTCGTACATCACGCTCTTGTAAAAATGCACGAAATGGTGCGATACCTGTGCCAGGGCCTACCATGATAATTGGCGTTTCATCACTGACTGGTAAGCGAAAGTTATCATTGTGCTCACTGAATACCTTTACTCTTGCACCCTCTTCAGCACGGTTTGCCAAGTAACCAGAACAACCACCAAAATGTGTTTCATCGAACGTATCAAACTCAACCAAGCTCACAGTTAAGTGCACTTCGTCTTCAACCTCTGCTTGACTAGAAGCGATAGAATACAAACGTGCTTGTAGCTTACGACAACACTCGACTAATGTTTGCGCTTCGATATTTGCTGGATTTTGTAAGATCACATCAAAAATTTGTCTTGCTTCGATGTATGCACGCAATTGCGCTTTATCCGCAACTAAGGTGAGCAATTTCGTATTATTCGTCGCTTGAGCATATTTTTCTACAAAGCCAGGGTAAGACTGTGTTAGTTCCAGTTTTTCAATCAATGCGTCTCGCACTGATACAGTATCATTGCCAACAGTTACCGACGTATCAGGAGAAATTTCCAATGCAGCTAAGACTTGGTCCACCAGCACTTCATCATTTAAAAAGTACACACCTAAAGAGTCACCTGGTGCGTAAGTAATATCAGAACCATCGAGTGAAAGTTCAATATGACGCACATCTTTGCTTGAGTCTCTGCCTGTAATTTTTTGTACCACAGATAACTCTGCTGCAAATGGGTTTTGTTTGGTGTATTGACTCTGGGCAACAGATGCTGATAACGGCATGCTAACCACATTGGTTTGGCTTTGTTGTTGCGCTTTTAAATCAGGCTCAAAGACATCTAATGCACCCACTATCCATTGCGTTGCTTGCTCTTCATAGTCAACATCTAAATCGGCACGCTGGTATATAACATCCGCGCCAAGTTTAGTTAAACGCTGCTCAAAATCTTTTGCCGTTTGGCAGAAAAATTCATAACTTGTGTCGCCCAAACCTATAACCGCAACCTTTACGCCATCTAGTTTAGGGGCTTTTTTACTTGCTAAAAAAGCATGTAATGCTTCTGCATCTTCTGGTGGCTCACCTTCACCATAAGTTGATACCGCAATAGTTAAAAACTTCTCTTTTTTCAAAGCAGATGTTTTGTAGTCAGCCATATTAACTAACTTAACACTCAAACCTCGAGATTCAGCTTGTGACTTTAACTGACTTGCGACCGCCTTAGCATTACCCGTTTGAGAACCATACAAAATAGTCAGCGGCGCGGCTTCAACTTCGCCAGCAGGGCCGACAGTACCAGCCAAGGCTGCAGTGTTTGCATTGGCAGCAAGATAGCCGCTTACCCAAGCTTGCTGGATTGGGTTTAGTTCAGCCACTAAACCTTGTAATTTTTGCACTTGCTCTTGCGAAAGCGGGCTTGCCGCAGCACTAAGTTGACCTAACAACATTGAATAATCCCCGTAACCCTAAAACGTCTTTTGCTTAGATTGGTGTGTTACTTGCCACATAAAATGAAGGGCAAGCTTTTCTATGCATGCAGCATACTGATCTCTACACACAAGAAAAAGACAAAGATCTGCTTTTATATTCCATTTGGTTATTAATAAACAAAAACACCAACAAAAACAGATTAAAAGAATTGCTTTAAAAATAGACACTCTAATATTAACATTGCAATAACAAAGGTTCAGTAAGCTCGCCTTTGTTTACATAAAAGCAAAAATATAACTTAAAATATAAGAGAAACAATATGAAACACGGGAAAATATCCTATAAATATAGACTTGCCTTTACGCTTGGGTTCACGGCGTTAACTCATAATGCCATGGCACAAGTGAGTAATGGAGACTTTGAAAGCTGGCAACAAAATCAGCCATCCGACTGGACAACAATAGACTCTGGAATTTCGCTAAGCGCAACAAACGATAGAGTGAAATCTGGTCAGACTGCTGCACAAGTAACAGTAAACACTGGTACACAAAGTAATACTGACCTTTTGCAGCAAGTCACAGTGCAAGCAGGGCAAAGTTACACCTTTAGTACTTGGGTTTATCACACTCAAGGTGGTGTAAGGGCACGTCTAGTGATCGATGGGTATCAGGGCTATTCAGATCCATTTACATTAAATCAATGGCAACAAATCAACCATACTTACACAGCAAGTGCTAACGCCACTATAAATGTTGGATTGCGCTTTTACGATGTATCAGGTTTTAATGGCAGCGAGGTGGTTTATATAGACAACTTCCAACCCACAACTACAGCGCCACCACCACCTAGTACAGACTGCCAAGCAAATACATTAAATTTATCCCTTACCACTGATAATTATGGCAGTGAGACAAGCTGGACATTAACAAACAGCAGTAGCACACAAATTGCCAGTGGTAATAGCTATGCAAGCAATCAAACATATACAGAATCATTATGCGTTAATAACGACAGCTACACTTTTACCATATTCGATAATTATGGCGATGGCATGTGTTGTAACTATGGTAATGGTTCATACAGCTTAACAAGCCCAGATGGTACACTTGCCTCTGGTAGCAGCTTCACCAGCCAACAACAACACACGTTCACTATTGGTAATGACAACGGCGGTGGCACGCCTACCGACCCTGCTGAGTATTATGCATCGACAGCGGGACTAACAGGTTATGCGCTGAAAAGCCAGTTACACAGCATTATTAGTACTCACCAATCACAAGGTTATTCAGCCATTTGGCAATTTATCGACCAATCCGAGCGTGATAACTATTTTGAGCAAGATAATTCCGTGCTCGATCGCTACTCAGAAAAGCCTAGTACAACTGATAGTATTACTTACGTTGCCGTGACTAACCAATGTGGGTCTTATCGTGTTGAAGGTGATTGCTACAACCGAGAGCATTCATTCCCTAAAAGCTGGTTTGGTGGCAAAGTAGAACCTATGAACTCTGATATTCATCATATTTTTGCCACTGATGGATTTGTAAACTCCAAGCGTAGTAACTTCCCCTTTGGTGAAGTCGCCAGTGCGAGCTACACATCAAGTAATGGCAGTAAGCTTGGGAGTGCGTCCAGCAACCTAAACTATGCGGGCACAGTATTTGAACCGATAGATCAATTTAAAGGTGACTTTGCCCGTGCCTATTTTTATATGGCAACGCGCTACGAGAATGTGATAAGTAGCTGGCAAAATAACACCACATATAGTGATGCAGTTCTTAATGGCACATCTAATCAAGTATTTGAACCATGGGTAGTCACCATGCTATTACGCTGGCATCAAGCTGATCCGGTAGATAATATAGAGCGAGCTCGAAACCAAGCTGCTCACGAGTTCCAAGGAAACCGTAACCCATTTGTTGACCATCCAGAGTTTGTACAACAAATTTGGTAAGCTTATAAAAAAGCCACCCGAGGGTGGCTTTGCTTCTAACTAACCTCAGGTTTGGATAAGGGTTTTGGAATAGAGAATATTTTGCAAAAAAACATTACGTACAATCCAATGATGATATTTTTTTCAATATCAAGGCGCTTTTATGCAGTAATAGCGGGCTATTACAAATGAAAGCAACGCCGAGAGTGAGAAAAATGACTTTATTGGGCAAATTCGCTTATCCAGAGCTGAGGTTAACTAGTTTAAATAAAAAGGCAACCTAGTCCTTTAGGTCGCTAACCGACTCAACGGGAAATTTATCGAGGGTTGATGGTTAAGGGAGATAAACTGATTTTTGCATTACCACTGGCTCCCATATAGCCTGTATACTGCTGACCTTCAAATAGTGTATAGAAAACATCAACATAATCATCATCATTTGTAAACCATGAACTTGGCATGGCTTTAATTAGCTGATTGGTAAGCTGCGGAATAATGGCATAGCCTTGCACATTAGGGTCTGGAATAGTGCGCATAACCTGAGTAACAATATCTAAAAACGTTGTCGCTAAAGTTTGGTAATTGGTGTTATCATCTTGCTCCATCAGCAGCATATCAGCAGCTTGCCAACGGTAACGATCCCAATAAATAACAATTTGATTTGGGTTGTAATCACGTCCATCGTGATCTAAATAAGGCATATCAACGATATCTAATACTGGCTCGTCGCGACTCGGATTTACGCCTGTTACAACGCCATATACTTCAGCAGCGCCAGAGATCCAAGGCTCTTCATCATCATTTAAGCGAATGCGCTTAAGTACGCTAGTAGAAATAGGCCCCGCGTCACTTTGAGTGTCTATTTGTTGAGGTGAAGATGTTCCCAGTCGTTTATTAAACTCGCTTTGCATAACTGCAAGGCCTTCTTTTACACTTATACGACCGTCTATTTCAACCACTAATACAGGCTGCTTTGGTAATGTATGTACATCAAGTAGATGAACATTGCCATTTTTATCATAGGCCTGCACATGCAACCATGTTTTATCATCACCCTTAGGTGCAAAAGCGACCAGCGCCTCTTCACCATGCTGCCAACGCTCAAGCATAGCTTGATCTGCTAACCTCAATTGATACAAAGAATCAGAAGAACTTGGCAAGCCTTTTAATGTGCGAGTGTATTTTGTTGCACTTTGCAGCTGGGTAGACAAATTGCCAGAGACCAATTCTGTTGATAACGGTAGCTGCAAGCGATACATACTCATTCGCGCCTGTACTTTTGCACTGATGTTAGGCAACTGCTTAGCAAGTTGGCGTGCCAGTTGCTGTTTCATCTGCGCCACTTGATCACCGGCAGGATTGAATACATCTAGCGTTGGAAACGCATGTTGAATCTGTGATACCGAACTTGATGCATAACTTTGTAAGCTCATCGCCACCAATAATGCGGGTAATGCTAATTTTGTAAATTTTTTCACATTCTACTCCTGACAATAATCCGTGTATTTGAGTAAACGAAGATAAAACTTATTGAAAAAATTATCAACCTGTTAATTTAAATTTAACAAAATATTTTATAGGTACGAATAAATGAAAAGTTTTTACGATGTAGTTAAAAGTCTTGTAGGTCTTTATCGCTAGTATTTATATAGGCTTTAGAGGGTTGGTTAGCCAAGCAAAACTAAGCAGACTAACCAAATATACTGACATTGTGATAAATAGAGCTTTCATTCTACTGGGTAAAGTGTGATCTCAATCCCCGCACCTATGGCAGAGATACGCAATAATGTATCTGCATGTAGTGCCTGAGAGTAACATTTAGGTGAATTACCAGAGCTAAAGCCAATATCGAATGTACGCTTAGTACATGATAACCATTGTTTTAAAGCGGCCTTAGAGCACGACTCTATCAATTCACAAAGATGATTAATTGCCTTATCTGGCGTCATTACCTCAGCGTTAGCCTCAATCCGAGCTAACTGACGGTATTCATCTTTATCATAATGTAAAACAATGGCATTTTGCTGCAAATCACTTACTAAAGTGCTAATGTCATGCTTTGATTCTAATTCTAAGTCGACGTTTAAAAACTGAATTTCTGACATATGAACTGATTTACCCAAACTAATTGATTATAAGATAGCTACTACAAACCCAAGTGTAACTAAGTAAGTAAAGACTGGCTATAGCTAACTCTAATTACCACCTTTACAATCACTCAGTGATGCTCATTTCACCGGCTAATAACCAAAAACCCAAACATAAAAGCAAACAATATAGGTACTAATTTTATGTATTCGTATTGCCTTTGCCACTTTGACTTGCTAGCTTTTAACTAATAGTTTAAAAAAGCGAACAATAATGAAAAACTCAAACATAGTTAGAGCGCTACTTAGCTTGATACTTATAGGCTTTGTACTGAGCGGTTGTGGCGGCGGTGGCAGTACTTCTACCTCATCATCAGATGTTGTTACCTCACCAGCCTCTGCTCCCTCTGAGGTTTGGAATGCTGGCAGCTTCCCACCAGCTAGCAACTATGCAAACTTTTGTGCAAACCCACGCCAAGGTATCGACCCATTTGAAAACACCGCCTACCCAGACAAAGCGGGAAGCATGATGCTGGAAAAACTTTGGTTACGTTCGTTTAGCCATGAGACTTATCTTTGGTACGACGAATTACCCGACCCAAACCCAAACACATTCTCCTCAACACTCGCTTACTTTAACTCCTTAAAAACATCAGCTCGTACTCCTTCAGGCAAGGAGAAAGACGAATTTCATTTTTCTCAAAGCTACGAAGAGTTTAAAAAGGAATCTCAATCAGGTGTCGTTGCAAGTTATGGCGTACGTTGGGCGTTTATTAATCGCACTCCACCACGAGTTATACGTGTTGCATATACACAAAATGACTCTCCAGCTCAATTTGCCGGTTTAGAAAGAGGCGATACGATCATCGCAATTGATGGTATAGATATTAACGCCTCAAGTGCGAACGACATCAATACTATTAATGCGGCATTAAGTCCTATTGCAGGTGATACTCATACCTTTTCTTTATTAAAGAAAGGTGCCATAGTCGAGCAAGTTACTTTGACTGCAGGTGATATTGAATCAACGCCAGTACGTACTTTCAATGTCATTAATGTAGATGGCCGCGATGTTGGTTACCTACAATTCAATCAATTCATTTCGGTTGGCCAACGGCCACTAATAAATGTGTTTCAGCAGTTTGCCAATCAAAGCATTGACGAGCTTGTGCTTGACTTACGTTACAACGGCGGCGGCCTCGTGAATATGGCATCACAACTAGCATATATGATTGCTGGCCCAACACTTACAGAAGCTGGCCCCAGCAATTCTGGTAAGGTATTTAGCTATACAACTTACAATGATAAACGTGCAGCCGACAATCAAGCCTTGAACTTTGACTACCGCGTCATAGACTGGGAAAGGCAAGTTTATACCGACGAAACTCTGCCAAGTATTAACCTAAATAAGATTTATGTATTGACCACACAAAGTACCTGTTCGGCCAGTGAGCTGGTTATTAATGCTTTACAGGGGATAGATGTAGAGGTGGTAGTGATAGGCTCATCAACTTGTGGTAAACCCTATGGCTTCTTCCCAACTCCCAACTGTGGACAAGTCTATTATACCGTGCAGTTTAGAAGTGAAAATGCCAAAAGGTTTGGCGAATATGCTGATGGTTTTTTGCCTGTACCTGCAAGTACGAATAACACCGAACTTGGTTTATCGAACCGAGTATCGGGTTGCAGTGTTAATGACGATTTTTCACAACCACTTGGTTCCCCATCAGAGGCATTGTTTTCTGCTGCACTGAATTATATTAATACTGGTCAATGCCCACAGCAAAGTGCCGCGAGACCTCAACAACAAAGCACACAGTTTACCTTTGATGGGCCCGCCATAGCCACGCCCCAGCAACTGCCGAAAATTGGCGCTTTAATACTACCAATAAGAGAGTCTAAATAATGAATTCTCGTGCCTTGGTTTTTATGCTGAGTATATATCTACTGGCTGGCTGTAAACACAGCCAGTCAGTAGATACACAACCTGCACGATTAATAAACACGTCACCAGAGGTAAAAACTATAATCCAAGCAGCGATTGTTACCCTCAAAGGTGGCGTGGTACCACAACTGGCAGACAATGTTTTTATCAACAGGAGTACCTTGTTGCTTGAGCGCGGTATGAATACCTCTCGACATGACCCAATATTAGGCGTGCACGACTTGTCTGTGACTCGATTTGAGCTACAAATGCGCCACGGCCAATGCGCGTTGTATTATCCGAAAAAGGAAGCCTATTTAAACCTTGATGGAGTTGAATGTGTCGCTGTAGAGTCTACAGCACAAAAATAGCAGCGACTTTTTCTACAATGGCTTATGCTGTGGTAAATTACCTATCAACAATTTTGAATACTAAACTTTATATGCACTATCTACCTTCTAGTCCTTTTAAACCACAGCTAAGTTACCCTTATTATTGCTGTACTTTTGAGCCTGAACAGTTTAATCAAGATGACTTTGTAATACACAACATTAGCATGCCAATAAAGCTAAAAAATGCGGTGCCAAAACGCAAAGCAGAGTATTTGGCTGGTCGACTTTGCGCACAATTTGCATTAGAAAAAATGGCTATTACGAGCTTTACAGTGACCAGCGCAGAAGATCGCTCCCCTGTTTGGCCAGCAACTGTGATTGGCAGCATTAGTCATACACAAGGTATTGCGCTTGCAATGACCGCCCCAGCAAAAGATTTAAAAGGGCTGGGTATTGATATTGAAAAGCACATGAAACAAGAACAAGAAAGTAAGCTGAAAGGGCAAATTTTGCACCCTTTGGAAGCAGAAATACACCTAAAACTTAGTGAGCTTATTCCTTGCCCTCTGACCGTCATTTTTTCAGCGAAAGAAAGTATTTTTAAAGCGCTTTACCCAAGCGTAAAGCGTTTTTTTGGTTTTGAAGCTGCTCAACTAATGTATTTTGACTCTAATAAGTTACATTTTATGATCACAGAGCCATTATCGCCCATTATTCCCCAAGGGATGCTCATAGAAGTTTTTTATCAAATAACTGAGGAATTAGTACTAACTGAATGTGCCTTTACTGGCTAAATTTGTGCTGTACTTAAAGCAAAAAGGTCTGCATTGCACAGACCTTTTAAGTTTAACTCAATACATTATTTACGTTTTACTTTAACACGCTCAGTTGAAGTAACAGTTGCTTCTACACGGCGGTTTTGAGCATGTGCTTCCAAGGTGTTAGCGGTATTTTTCAAACGCTCCTCACCGTAACCAACCGTTGAAATACGCGTACCATCAATACCATCACTCATCATTTGCTTAGCAACCACTTTCGCACGCTTTTCTGAAAGCATTTGATTGTATTGTGCATCACCGACTGCTGAGGCATGCCCCTCGAGAACAACAGTTGCAGATTCATGTGCTTTCATGAAACTAACTACTTCATTAATATCATCAAAATACTGCTGCTTTACTTTAGCTGCGTCATGTGGAAAGCGCACCAATAACTTAACAGAAGCCTGACGTTCTTCATATTTAGTGCAGCCAGTGCTATCTACAGCATCTGACATTGGTGTGTTTGCACAACGATCATCACCGTCCATTACACCGTCGTTATCACTATCTAAAGCCATAGGTGCTGGAGCTGGGGTTGGGGCTGGAGCAGGTTCAACTTTTTTCACAGGCTTACTTGAACCAAAGAAATAGTTAATACCCAGTTTTGCACCTACATCTGTATAACCTCTGTCTAATCCTTGGTAAACCGCCGCTTCTGCATTCACAAACAGGTTACTGTTAAAATAATGGCGATAACCTGCGCCAATATTTGCAAACGTCAAATTTTCATATGCATCAACAGACTTCAAACCAATCAAGCCGTAGAAAGGGCTATCATCAAAGTGATACAAAGCATCAAGGCCAAAGCGATCGCCATCTAACGATCCAGTACCCGCACCAGATAGGTCAAAGTCCATGTCAGCGTACTCAAAGCGGCCACTCCAATTATTGTTAAAGCGATACCCAATCTCAGCGCCCCATCCTGTTGAGTCATCAACATCTACGCCTGCCGCATCTCGAATATCATTCCAATCAGCCTTGTAGTAATCACCAAATACACCAAAGTAAACGCCTTCTTTGTGCTCATTTGCATTAACTGTCGAAGCTGCCAAAAGTGCAGCGATTGCTAAACTTATAGATTTAAATTTCATTTTGTCCCGTCCTTTATACATGTGAGCACAGATAGCTCATGAATTTAGCCCTATAATAGTAGGCCATAAATTAACTTTTACTTAACGCATCACATTTGGTTGCTTATTAGCGATGTCCAAACAGCGTTTGATATAACCCTTGCTCGGCCAATAAGCTATTATGATCTCCCGCTTGTGATATACGCCCATCATCCAATACATAAATCAAATCAGCTTGTTTTATTGCACTCAAGCGATGCGCAATAATTAAAGTAGTCCTGTTACGTAAAAATACTTTTAAGTTATTATGAATTTTAGCTTCGGTTTCAATATCTAATGCCGAAGTCGCTTCATCTAAAATCACAACTTTGGGGTTAGCCAAGACCATACGAGCAATCGCTAAACGCTGCTTTTGACCTCCGGATAGTCTGATACCATTGCGTCCAACTAATGCGCTGAGCTCTCCGTCAATGCTTTTTACCGTACTTTCGAGCTCTGCAACCCTTAAAGCATGCCAAAGCTGTTCATCACTGTGGTTATGACCTAGTGATAAATTATCACGAATTGTACTATTAAAAAGAATAGGTTGCTGCAAAACAGTGGCAACATTCTCCCTTATTGTTTGATATCCTATTTGTTCAACTGGCGTATTCGCAATTTCAATGTTGCCAGTCTCTTTTTCATAAAGCCCCAGTAACAACTGCACTAATGTGGATTTTCCACCTCCAGACACTGCGACTACTGCAACTTTCTTTCCAGCAGGAATGTCTAGTGATACATCTTGCAATACTGGGAGTTCTGGCTGATAAGCGAAACTAACACGTTTAAAGGAAATTCCAACCTCTGATTGCTCAAATACCGATGATACACTCTTTGGCGCAGGAGTTTCCGTTTCAAAAGTAAAGACTTGATTTAATCGCTGTAGTGCAGCAGACGCACCATAATAGGCATACTGAATACTTAGCAGTTCTTGAACCGGCCCCATCATAAACCACAAATACCCAAAAACAGCGAATATTTGCCCTACAGTGAGGTCTGCAAAAACAACCATAAGCATCGCAATCGCTCGAAACACTTCAAATCCGAGTAAAAAGATCGTGAAGCTTAGTCGATTTACCGCATCCGTTTTCCATTGAGACTGCACAGCCCGGTGTTTTAGATCAACCGCCGTTGTGCGAACGTAATCAAAGTAAGTGGTTTCTCTGCGTACAGCTTTTAGTTGGGAAATAGCATCTAACGTTTCAACTAATGCGGATTGAAACGCCTCAAAAGCAGCATTCTCTTCTTTCTTTAAATCTTTAACCCGCTTTCCAAATTGACGCGAAAAATAAATCACGGCTGGATTGAGTAATAAAATAACCAAACCTAAAGTCAAATCAATCCACAATAATACAATAGCAGTGCCTAGAATTGTCAGTAAGCCAATCAAGAACCGGGATAATGTCTGACTAATAAATTGATCTAACGTTTCAACGTCTGTAATACATCGAGAGCTAATCGCTGCAGCCCCCTGAGTTTCATATTCCTTAAGTTGCACACGAGGTAAATGCGTTAACAAACGCTCTCGAATACTCAGGCTAATACCTTTACCTATGATAGTAAACTGCCTAGATTGAATGACCCCAAGTACTAATGCCGCCAAGCGCATACACATAACGCTCAACAAAATAATTACGATATAAACGGCGCTTTGTTGCCACTCTACGGGTATTAAACTATTCAAAAAACCTATCGCTGGTCCAGGCTGTGCCAATAGCACCTCATCAACAAGAAGAGGCATCATTAAAGGAATTGGCACACTTACCAAAGCAGCAAAAAATGCAATGATATGAGCTACAACTAGCGGCTTCTTATGTGCTAAAACTTGCTGTTTAATACCTTGCCACGTTAATGTCTGTGTCATGTTTTACTCATAAAAAATTAAGTTCCACAAAAAGTTTGATAATGCTGCTCATCAGGCGCAGCAGCCAAAAACTTTTGCTCATATTCTTGATACTTATATGGATTGTTTAACAGCGGTAACCACTGACTTAGCAGCTCACTTTTATGTTGTTGATAATAATCTGCGATAACTTGCTCCATTAGCGCGTTTCTTGGAATAACAGCAGGATTAACCGAGCACATCAATGCCGAAACTTCCGCAGCTTGATACTCTTTAACACGCTCTTGCCAGCGCTGCTGCCACGACAAAAGTGACGGTGGCACCTTAAAGCTCGCCAAAGGTTTATCCAGCGTTGAGTTACTTAAAGCTGCGAAAGTGTTGGTGTAATCAAGGTGTTCGCTTTGCAAAATTGTTAGTAACTGTGACAATAGCTCGCTATCTGATTCACGCCAATCGAGCAGGCCTAATTTCTTTGACCACATCAGCTGGTATTGACTGTTAAAGTCATTGGCAAACTCAACGATTATCTCACTGACTTGCTCTAAAGCATCGCTTTGGTCAGTAACAAACAAAGTTAACATCGACTCAGCTAAGCGCGCACAGTTCCAACTTGCCATATTCGGCTGCTTGCCAAACGCATAACGGCCATGTTGATCTATAGAACTGAAGACTTGTTCAAAGTCAAACTTCTCCAACATTGCACAAGGGCCATAATCTATGGTTTCACCGCCTACTAAGGTATTGTCGGTATTCATAACACCATGAATAAAACCAACTCTCATCCAATGTACGACTAATTCAACTTGTTTTTTACACACTGCTCGCAAAAATGCGATGATGCGAGCATCTCCTTGTTCACTAATATTAGGGAAATAACGTGCAATAGCCAATTCCATTAATGTTTTGAGCCCCTCATCATCTTGCTGTAATGCTAGGTATTGAAAAGAGCCTACTCGAATATGGCTACTTGCAACTCGACATAGCACAGCACCTGACAATGGTGAGTTTCGATGAACAACCTCACCCGTTGTGACAACAGCCAAACAGTCAGTTGTTGGCACATTAAGTGCTCCAAGCGCCTGACTCATTACAAACTCTCTAACCGCAGGCCCTAAGGCACATAACCCATCTCCTGCGCGTGAAAAAGGCGTACTACCAGAACCTTTAAGTTGCAAGTCGTATGCTTGCCCACTTCTGTCGTTGAAGCTACCAATTAAGTGTGCTCGCCCATCTCCCAAGGTAGGGTTAAAATGTCCAAATTGATGTCCAGAATAAGCCAAAGCCTTAGCTTCAATACCATCCAGTGACAAATGTCCAGAAAGATACAAATTAGCCGATTCTTTGTTAATAGGGATATGGTGTTTTTGGGCAATATTGTCATTCCACAAAAGTAATTTAAATGAATCGGCACATGTAGCTTGTGCGAATTTTGGTGAATTACTCACACAAAAGTGTGTGCCAACTTGATTATATCGATCGAAAAAGCTCATTCTTTTCCCTTTATTTGTAAGTGATTATCACCAACGCTTAAGGCAATTAACTGACTCAGTGCCTGCAATGACCACCCACTTTGTGCGACAAGCGTATTAAAAAATTGCTGTATCGCCGTTAATGACTTTTTACTATGAAGGCCACCATCAATAATGCTATGTGCTCGCAAATATGCTTCAACATCACGAGATAAAATAAATGTATCTTTACCTAATACTCGTAAAGCAAATGGCCCAGTATTGCCGCCAAGCCTAGCGCCATGCTTTTTTAAATAAAGCCATAAACCAACAATGTCATCACTTGGCCATTGTGCTATAAAATTGGCAAATGATCCGTGTTGTTGCGCAACTTCATATATCATCATGCAGTTTTCAGGAATGGTCATTACTTTTTTATAGTTACGTACAATTCGCTCGTCACTGGCCCTTTGTTCGAGCATATCTGGCGACATCAACAAAAGCTTATTTACATCAAAGTCCCAAAAAACTTCTCTAAAACCATGCCACTTGGCATCAATCACACTCCAATAAAAACCGCTTTGAAAAATTTTACGTGTAAATTCTTCAAGCCAATCAGAATCACGAAGCTCCATTAGTTCTTGCGAAGAGCGCGGCTCACCAATTAAAGAAAGCACATTCCGTTCACACCCCTTTCGCTCTACTGCACATGCCAAGATTGTTTTAAATCCGTCCATAAAAGGTGACCACCTCACTTTCTTAAAAATTATTAATTGACTATATTTAATGATAATGCCTAATATCGAGATCAATCGTGCTACGCCACTTTATATATCTATTTTTATTACTCAACATCAACGTATGCATAGCACAAAACCACTCAAAGACGCTTTATATTAGCACAGGTCAATGGCCTCCCTATATGGATCAAACTCGCAGAGATCAAGGCTGTGTAGCAAAACTCATCAATGATGCATTTGCAATATCTAATCTAAAAGTAAGGTTTATTTTTATGCCTTGGGATAGAGCTTATCATCAAGGATTAAAGCAAGAGTTTTCGGGAACAGCGTATTGGTACTACAGTGAAAAAAGGGCACTTGATTATATTTATACCAAAACACCAATAACTAGCGAAATTAGTCGTTTCTACCATTTAGACGATCTGGACTTTAATTACCAAACATATAAAGACCTATCACACCATACATTATTACTAAATCAAGGGCTTACATATCCAATAAAGTTACTTAATGCCATTAAAAAACATGATATAACCGTAGTAAATGCAACTTATACAAGTAAAAATCTTTCACTTTTACTAAAAAAAAGAGCTGATATTACCGTTCTGACCGAGCAAACTAAAACTGAGTTTGCAAAAGCACTTAACACAGAACAAAATCAACGTATTGTATTTCAAGAGAAACCTGCTTTTGTTAGTCAGGGGTACTTACTTATTAACCGACATAGCCAAAAATATGCGTCTTTGTTCGATTATGGTGTGAACACCTTATGGAAGGATCAGAGGTATTACGATAACTACGTTAAAAACTGTCTTAATATTAAATAAGTCGACAACGAACG
>NZ_ARPN01000001.1:0-2014 GCF_054966645.1 Pseudoalteromonas sp. SANK 73390 | reverse complement strand
CAGCCCGTAAAATCCGCTGCGCCTAGTTCGCTCACTCAGCAAGTCAAACAACAACTAGAACCTGTAACGTCATCGACTCTGCCAAATTTAGAGAACACAACGCGATACAAAGAAAAGACAGAGCGAACACCGACCCCGTATTTAGAAAGGCTCAATCAAGCAAGTAAAGTTGATGAACGTAAAGAACCTGGCCGCTCGGGTCTGCATAAAACTGTTGAACACAATGAAAACCACACTTGGTATGTGACCATTAATCAGCAACCAGGTGAGAACGAAAAAGCACTGGTTGATCGCATCATGCGCGAAATAGACAAACGAAAAGCACAAAATCAACGAGGGAAGTTATATGACGAGTGATGTAATGATTGCGTTGGGTGATTACCGATTTTCAGTGCCTAGCGCTGCATACTCTGAGTTTAGACGAGTCAGTGAGTATCGCTGGCGTTCACAAGAGCGATTGAGCCGAACACCTGCAATGCAATACATTGGGCCTGGCTACGACGAAGTAACAATGACGGGCACAATTTACCCCCATTTTAACGGTGGGTTATTTCAGGTAGAAGCAATGCGAGCAGAAGCGGTAAAAGGTAAAGCACTGCTTTTGGTAGACGGGCTGGGTTACGTACGCGGCAATTATGTGATCACTCGTATTGAAGAAACGCAAACAGATATACGTGTGGCTGGGGTGGCAGAAAAAATAGAGTTCAATATCACGCTAAAATACTATGGTGATGACAATGCTATATAGAACGAAAGATAATGAACGGTTAGATACAATCTGTTTCGAGCACTACGGCCATTTAAACGGCACTGTTGAGGCTGTTTATAACGCAAATCCAACATTAGCGAATCAACCAGCTAAATTACCCGCAGGTACTCTCATTGAATTGCCAGAAGTGCAAACACAAGCACAACAAAAAACCATTAAGTTATGGGATTAACGATGCGACCTACATTTCAAATTATCGCGGATAGCGTAGACATCACGAGCAAAGTTGCCGACAGGTTGTTGTCTCTAAGCATAACCGACGAGGCTGGTTTAGACTCTGACACGTTAGCAATTGTATTAGATGACAGAGACAATCAATTAGAGCTACCGACTCAAGGGGTTGAGCTGGCTGTTTTGATAGGTATTGATAAGCAAATAGCTGATAAAGGACTGTATACGGTAGATGAGTTAATTATCTCTAGCAGCCCCGACACTATTGAAATACGTGCTAAAGCGGCAGACATGCGCACATCACTCAAGGAACGACGAACAGCCAGTTGGGATAATGAGACATTAGGCGGCATATTAGAAGTTGTTGCAGGTAGAAACGGATTAACACCCGCCATTGCACCAACGCTAGCTAGTCTGCCAATTACGCATTTAGATCAGACAAACGAGCACGATTTACACCTGGTCACTCGGTTAGCCAAAGAGTACGACGCTGTAGGTAAAGTTGCCACCTCACATCTATTGTTTACCACCAAAGGCGACTCTAAAACCGCAAGTGGTAAACAATTGCCCTCAGTAGTGGTAAAAAAAGACGAAATAAGCAACATACAAGTGGTAATGGCAGATAGAGGAAAGTACCAAAGCACCCAAGCGTTTTGGCATGACCATAGCACTGGTGAACAAGTGGCAGTCAACGTGGGCAATGATGAGCCTGTATTCAAACTAAAGCACACGTATGATGACGAAGAAAACGCAACACGGGCAGCTAAAGCCAAGCTCTCAGCATTAAAAAGAGGCACATCTACTGGCTCGCTCTCGATGCCATGTACAAGCGATAACCTCAATGTGTTGGCTGAAAGTAAGTTAATACTGAAAGGGTTCAGGGAAGGTATTGAGGGAGAGTGGGTAGTGACTCGAACCCAATATGAACTATCAGGCTCAGGTCTAACCCTCTCGATTGAGTTTGAAACACCCAATAAATAGCTTTGAAATATTCAAAAGCCCTTTCAACTATTCAAAGATGCAAAATTCGCAGTTTTCGCGCAATTCGCGCTAAGTTTTCGCGCGCGGCATCAA